>NZ_JBEXEX010000037.1:0-71892 GCF_040606445.1 Streptomyces sp. NPDC005408
GCTCCGCGTCGGCTCCTTCCTCCGCCTTGCGATCGCACGCACCGCAGTGACATCAGCCGCTCCGCGACGGGCCGCTCACTGATCCGGCCTGATCCCAACGGCACCCCCTAAGAACTCCTAACGAAATGATCTTTGAGGTGGTTGGATCAGTCCGGGACTGATGATCCGGGGGTTCGGGGTGGCTCGGCCAAAGCCGTCTGAGGTCGATGACGAGTTGTGGGCGGTGATCGAGCCACTGTTGCCCAAAGTCGAGCGTCGGCCCCGGCATCCCGGGCGCAAGCGGCATCCGGACCGGCTGGTGTTCCAGGGCATCCTGTTCGTGCTGCACACCGGGATCGCCTGGGATCACCTGCCGCAGGAAGTCGGCTTCGGTTCGGGCATGACCTGCTGGCGCCGTCTGGCCGAATGGACCGAGGCCGGGGTGTGGCCCCGGCTCCACGAGGTCCTCCTCGCCAAGCTCCGCGGCGCGAACGCCCTGGACTTCTCCTGGGCGGCGGTCGACGGCTCCCACATCCGGGCGTTAAAGGGGGCACCAAGACGGGACGAAGCCCCGTCGACCGGGGCAGGACGGGCAGCAAGCACCACCTGATCACCGATGCCACCGGCGTCCCGCTCGCCGCCACGTTGACCGGCGGCAACCGCAACGACGTCACCCAGCTCATCCCACTCCTCCAGGCCGTGCCGCCGGTGCGAAGCAAGCCGGGCCAGCCCCGGCGCCGCCCCGACGTAGTGCTCGGCGACCGTGGCTACGACCATGACAAGTACCGCCGTCTCGTGTGGGATCTCGGCGTGAAGCCACTGATAGCCCGCCGCGGCACCTTGCACGGCTCCGGCCTGGGCAAACAACGCTGGGTCGTGGAGCGCGCGTTCGCCCACCTGCACTGGTTCCGCCGACTACGGATCCGCTGGGAGATCCGCGACGACATCCACGAAGCCTTCCTCGCCCTCGGATGCGCACTCATCTGCTGGCGGCGACTGCCCGCTCTGGCGAGCGATGCCGTGGGCTAGTCAGCCGGCGCCAGCCGGTTGAGAACTTCCATGGGGGTAAAGCACCAGCCGACCAGGCGCGGCCCGCTCCAGTTGATGCCGATCATGAGTCCATCCCGGGCGACATCGGGCAGTTCGCGCTCGCGCCAGGTGTCCAAGGGCATGGATTCGACGCGTAGCCCGTGCCCCCAGATCTTCGCTGCCCTCTGGGCGCGGGCCGAGGTCGACCAGAAGGGAAGACTTCGCGTGCCGTCCGCGGAGAGGTGAGTCGGACTTCCGTCGTCATCCCGGACAAGCCAGACAACTCCGCTTTGGCGGACGTCTTGGAAGAATGCTGCCGCTTGCGAACCGCTCTGACTCATGGCCGCCGAGCCTAGTGCTGTGACCGAGTAGGTTCGCCGGGTTGGTGGTCGTGGCGGTTGGATGTGCGGTGACGTCCGATCCGACCGCTGGAGGCGCGGTGGCTGAGCCTGTCCGTGTGCGCAGACTCACCGACCAGGAAGGGCAGCGCCTGCGGCAGATCGTACGCCGGGGCAGCACGAGTTCGGTGCGCTACCGTCGCGCGATGATGCTGCTGGCCCCGGCTGGCGGGAACCGGGTGCCGGTGATCGCGCAGCTGGTGCAGGCCGATGAGGACACCGTCCGGGATGTGATCCACTGGTTCAACGAGATCGGCCTGGCCTGCCTGGACCCTCAATGGGCGGGAGGTCGTCCCCGCCAACTCAGCACTGACGACGAGGACTTCGTCGTCCAGACGGCCACCACTCGGCCCGCCAAGCTCGGCCAGCCCTTCACCCGCTGGTCATTACGCAAGCTCGTCGCCTACCTGCGGAAATTCCACGGCCGGATCATCCGCATCGGCCGCGAAGCATTGCGTTGCCTGCTCGCCCGCCGCGGCATCACCTTCCAGCGAACCAAGACGTGGAAGGAGTCGCCAGACCCCGAACGCGATGCCAAACTCGAGCGGATCGAGGAAGTGCTGGACCGCTTCCCGGACCGGGTGTTCGCGTTCGACGAGTTCGGCCCGCTCGGGATCCGGCCCACCGCAGGCTCGGGCTGGGCCGACAAGGGCCGGCCCGACCAGCTGCCCGCCACCTACCACCGCACCCACGGGGTGCGGTACTTCCACGGCTGTTACTCGGTCGGCGACGACCGCCTGTGGGGCGTCAACCGCCGCAGGAAAGGTGCCGCGAACACGCTGGCCGCGCTGAAGTCGATCCGCGCCGCCCGGCCCGACGGGGCGCCGATCTACGTGATCATGGACAACCTGTCCGCCCACAAGGGCACCGACATCCGCCGCTGGGCGAAGAAGCACAAGGTCGAGCTGTGCTTCACTCCCACCTACGCCTCCTGGGCCAACCCGATCGAGGCGCACTTCGGGCCACTGCGGCAGTTCACCCTCGCGAACTCCAACCACTCCAACCACACGGTCCAGACCCGCGGCTGCACCGCTACCTCCGCTGGCGCAACGCCAACGCCCGCCATCCCGACGTCCTTGCCGCCCAACGCCGCGAACGCGCCCGCATCCGCAGTGAGAAGGGCCTCCGCTGGGGCGGACGACCGCTCATCGACGCAGCCTGACCTACCAAAGCCGGTGAGCTTCCCAACGGAACGATAAGTTTTTGTCCGGGATCGAGTCGTGAGGTGGGGCAATGCGGCATGCAGCAGTAGGCGTCGACATCGGTGGTACCAAGTTGCTCATGCTCGCGGAAGGGCAGGATCTTGAAACGCCGATCGCTCGGCGCCTGGCCACGGGACCCTCGACAGGTCCTGCAGACATCGAGGCCGCTTTCCATGCCTTCCTCGCCGACAACTCCCTGAAGCCGACGGCGCTGGGGATCGCCGTGCCCGGCCTCGTTGAGAACGGCCAGGTCAAGATCTCTGACGTCTTGCCCCAGCTCACAGGCTGGCAGGGAATACGCAATGACGGCATCCCGGCGCTGCTCGTCAACGACATCCGGGGTGCTCTCGCGCAGGAGACGGCCGGTCTCTCCAGAACCTCGTCCGCTGTCGTAATTGTCTGCGGGACCGCAGTGGGCTCGGCCTACCTGTGCGAGGGACGGGTCATCCGCGGCTCGCGAGGATGGGCTGGTGAGATCGGCAGCATGCCCATTCAGACACCACAAGGGGTCAAACGGCTCGACGACCTCGCCGGCGGCGGTGCGATCGTACGCGAGGTCGGCAAGCATCCAGAACAGATCCATGCCGCGCTCGCCACTGGCGATGCCCAGACACAGGGCATCGTCAACGCTGCCGGCGAGGCGCTCGGACTCGCCATCGCCTCGCTGGTCAACATCCTCAACCCCGACACGGTACGAATCGCCGGCGGCACCCTCGGATATGCGGGCTACTGGGACACCGCCGTAGCGACGGCACGCACCCACGCCCTGCCCGAGTTGTGGGACGTCTGCACCATCGACCGAATCCAAGCCACGGAACTGGTCGTCGCCCGAGGTGCCATGCGTCTCGCCACCGCAGCCATCGATGGCCAAGCATGGGTCCAGCAATACGTCTGACCAGACGCACATCTGGGGCTCCGGATCCGTTCTCGACCGACTGGAACCGATGCGCCCTCACGCTCCGCACATGAGGCATCAATCTGCAAGCACCAACCCGGCGAACCTTCGCGGTCAGAGCACTAGCGTTCCCCGCCACTCATTTCGTTAGGAGTTCTAAGTGCCTCTGGTGTCCAAAAACTAACACCGCTAGTTTGGGATGCGGACGAATTGCGGCAGGCTCTGGAGGAGTGCGATGAAGGCTCACGACGGGATGTACATCGGCGGCCAGTGGCGGCCCGCCCGCGGCCCGGACACGATCGCGGTGGTGAACCCGGCGGACGAGCAGGTCATCGCCCATGTCCCGGCCGGTACGGCGGCGGATGTCGACGACGCCGTGCGCGCGGCCCGCGAGGCTTTCCCCGGCTGGGCCGCCACCCCGCCCGCCGAGCGCGCCGCTCGGATCGCGGCCCTGCGCGATGTGCTCGTGGCCCGCGCCGACGAGATCGCCGAGACCGTCACCGCCGAGCTCGGCGCGCCGCTTCAGCTGTCCCAGACGGTCCACGCGGGCGTGCCCGTCCTGGTCGCGGGTTCGTACGCCGAGCTGGCCGCTTCGTACTCATTCGAGGAGACGATCGGAAACTCCACCGTGCTGCTGGAGCCGGTCGGCGTCGTCGGCGCGATCACACCCTGGAACTATCCGCTGCACCAGGTCGTCGCCAAGGTGGCCGCGGCGCTGGCGGCGGGATGCACCGTCGTACTCAAGCCCGCCGAGGACACGCCGCTGACCGCGCAGCTCTTCGCGGAGGCCGTCGACGAGGCGGGAGTGCCCGCCGGAGTGTTCAACCTGGTGACGGGCCTCGGCCCGGTCGCCGGGCAGGCGCTCGCCGCCCACGAGGACGTCGACCTGGTCTCCTTCACCGGCTCCACCGCGGTGGGGCGGCAGATCGGCGCGACGGCGGGCGCTGCCGTCAAGCGGGTCGCCCTGGAACTCGGCGGAAAGTCCGCCAATGTCATCCTGCCGAGCGCCGACCTGGCCAAGGCTGTCAACGTCGGCATCGCCAACGTCATGTCCAACTCCGGCCAGACGTGCAGCGCGTGGACCCGGATGCTCGTCCACAAGGACCAGTACGAGGAGGCGGTGGCGCTCGCCGCCACCGCGGTCGCCAAGTACGTACCGGGCGAGCGGGTCGGCCCGCTGGTCAACGCCAAGCAGCAGCAGCGCGTACGCGGCTTCATCGAGAAGGGCGTCGCCGAGGGCGCCCGCCTGGTCGTGGGCGGTCCTGAGGCCCCGCACGAGACGGGCTACTACGTCAGCCCCACCGTCTTCGCCGACGTCACCCCGGATATGACCATCGCGCAGGAGGAGATCTTCGGCCCGGTCGTCTCCCTGCTCAAGTACGAGGACGAGGACGACGCACTCCGTATCGCCAACGGCACCGTCTACGGGCTCGCCGGCGCGGTCTGGGCCGCCGACGAGGCCGAAGCCGTCGCCTTCGCCCGGCGGATGGACACCGGTCAGGTCGACATCAACGGCGGACGCTTCAACCCCCTTGCTCCGTTCGGCGGTTACAAGCAGTCGGGCGTCGGCCGGGAGCTCGGCCCGCACGGCCTCTCCGAGTACCTCCAGACCAAGTCCCTCCAGTTCTGAGCCGGGAGCTTCACACATCATGGTCCGCGCCGCTGTACTGCCCGCTGTCGGTTCTCCGCTGGAGATCACCGACATCGAACTGCCCGAGCCCGGCCCCGGCCAGGTGCGGGTCCGCCTCGCCGCCGCCGGGGTCTGCCACTCCGATCTGTCGCTCTCCAACGGCACCATGCGGGTGCCGACGCCGTGCGTACTCGGCCATGAGGGCGCGGGGACGATCGTCTCCGTCGGCGAGGGGGTCGCGCATGTCGCCCCGGGCGACGGTGTCGTCCTCAACTGGGCACCCTCCTGCGGGAGTTGCCACCACTGCGCGATCGGCGAGGTATGGCTGTGCGCGGGCGCACTCACGGGTTCGGCGAACGTCTACGCCCGTACCGCCGGCGGCGCGGAGCTGCACCCCGGCCTGAACGTCGCCGCCTTCGCGGAGGAGACCGTCGTCGCCGCGAACTGCGTCCTCCCGGTCCCGGACGGCGTCCCGCTCACCGACGCCGCCCTGCTCGGCTGCGCGGTCCTCACCGGGTACGGCGCGGTCCACCACTCCGCACGCGTCCGCGAGGGCGAGTCGGTCGTCGTCTACGGCGTCGGCGGGGTGGGCCTCGCCACGCTCCAGTCCGCCCGGATCGCGGGCGCGTCGACGATCATCGCGGTCGACGTGTCGGAGAAGAAGGAGTCGTTGGCGCGGGGCGCGGGAGCGACCGAGTACGTCGTCGCCTCCGACACCACGGCGAAGGAGATCCGGAAGCTGACGGGCGGCCAGGGCGCGGACGTGGCGATCGAGTGTGTGGGGCGGGCCGCCACGATCCGTACCGCCTGGGAGTCCACCCGCCGGGGCGGCCGCACGACGGTCGTCGGCATCGGCGGCAAGGACCAGCAGGTCACCTTCAACGCGCTGGAGCTCTTCCACTGGGGCCGCACGCTCTCGGGCTGCGTCTACGGCAACAGCAACCCGGCGCTCGATCTCCCGGTGCTGGCGGACCACATCCGGGCTGGTCGCCTGGACGTGGAGGGCCTGGTGACCGACCGGATCGGTCTTGACGGGATCGCGGGGGCGTTCGACAACATGCTGGCGGGCAAGGGTGGGCGTGCGCTGGTGGTCTTTTAGTTCTCATCGTTCTCAATCGCCGGCGGGCCTCCAATGGAGCCCCGCCCGCGATTGAGGCGCGGAGGGAAACCCACTGCCTGCGCAAACCGTTGACCCCATACCCACCGGTCGGTATGGTCCCCGCACTCCTCGTCCCCGCACCCACCGGAGTGTGCACGCATGGACACCCCCGCTCAGTCGCCCACCACCCGCCGCCGCCGCGTCGCCACCGCCGCCGCCCTCGCCTCCGCCGTCGAGTGGTACGACTACTTCGTCTTCGGCATCGCCGCCGCTCTCGTCCTCGGCGACCTCTACTTCCCCTCCGGCAGCTCGTCCGCCGGTGTCCTCGCCGCCTTCGCGACCTTCGCCGTCGGCTTCCTCGCCCGCCCCATCGGCGGCATCATCGCCGGCCAGCTCGGCGACAAGCGCGGCCGCAAGCCCATGCTGGTCCTCGCGCTGACCCTGATGGGCCTCGCCACCACCGGAATCGGTCTGCTCCCCACGTACGAGACGATCGGCATCGCCGCTCCGGTGCTGCTCGTGCTGTTCCGCGTCATGCAAGGCATCGCCGTCGGCGCGCAGTGGGGCGGCGCGATGCTCATGGCCACCGAGTACGCCCCCGAGGGCAAGCGCGGCCTCTACGGCAGCCTCGTCCAACTCGGCGTCCCCATAGGCGTGGTGACCGCCAACACCGTCTTCCTCGTCGCCGGCGCCGTCACCAACGACACCACCTTCGCCGCCTGGGGCTGGCGCATCCCCTTCTTCGCCGGCTTCCTGGTACTGGCCCTCGCCTGGTTCATCCACACCCGGGTCGAGGAGACCCCGGAGTTCCGCGAGGCCGAACGCGCCCTGGCCGCACAGGAGAAGACCGAGCCCCGCTCGCCACTGCGTACGATCCTGCGCGAGCACCTCGGCACGGTCTTCCTGGCCGGCGGCTCCTTCGCCGTCAATACCGCGACCTTCTACATCATCATCACCGGCGTGCTCGACTACGCGACCCGCGAACTCGACATGAAGCGCAGCGCCGTGCTCACCGTCTCGCTCTGCGTCAGCATCACGCAGCTGGCGCTGATACCGGCGTCCGCCGCCCTCTCCGACCGCGTCGGACGGCTGCGCATCTACGCCGCGGGCGCGGTCGGCCTGCTGGTCTGGGCGGTGCCGATGTTCCTGCTGATCGACACCAAGTCCCTGCTCTGGCTGGCGGTCGGCACCTTCGTCACCAGCTGTTTCCTGAGCATCATGTACGGGCCCCAGGCCGCGCTCTTCGCGGAGCTGTTCACCGCCGAGATGCGCTACACCGGCGCTTCGCTCGGCTACCAGATCGCGGCGGTCTTCGGCGGCGGCCTGGCGCCGTTCATGATGGTTCTGCTGCTCGAGGCCACCGGCACCTCGATGGCGGTCTCCGGCTACATCATCGGCCTCGCCGTGATCGCACTCCTCTCCATCAGGATCCTGGCCGCCCGCGCCGCCTCCCGTACAGCGGCTGTTGAGACGGACACCCCGCAGACCGCCGACGATCCGGAGACCGCGAACGAGCCGGAGGCCGCGAACGAGCCGGAGACCGCGAAAACCGCCTCCACTATGGATTGATCCGGTCCCTCCTCCCGCCCGTGAGACCCCTATGTGCGGCCGCCCTGTCATCCCCCGCCGGGGCGGCCGCATCCCCTCACGAGCGAGATGCAAGGACCGCACATGGCCGACCTGCCTGTCTTCCAACTGTCGGAATCCGTCACCGGATCACCCGCCGACCGGGCCCTCGGGCTCGCGATGGTGGATGCCTGGCGGACCTACGGAATCTTCTACCTGGCCACCGACCCGGCCCAGCAGCACATCACCGACTGGGCCATCGAGGCGAGCAGAAGGTTCTTCGCGAGACCGCTGGAGGACAAGGCCCGCCATGTCAGCGCCACCAGCTACAGCGGATACATCGCCTCCGGCGAGGAGGTCACCGCAGGCGAGGCCGACTACTCGGAGATCTTCACCGTCTGCAAGGACGTCTCACGCAACGACATCCGGTCGGTCGCCGGCTGGCCCTGTCATGGCCCGGTGCCGTGGCCGGAGGAGTCGTACAGGCAGTCCATGGAAGCCTTCATGACCGAACTGGGCTCCATGGGCGAGATACTGCTCAGGCTCGTGGCACTGGGCCTGGGTCTTGAGGACCCCGCCGCGCTCACCGCGCTCACGCACGACGGCTGGCACCATATGCGCGTCCTGCGCTTCCCCGCCGAATCCAGGACGACCAACCGGGGCATCGGCGCCCACACCGACTACGGACTCCTGGTCATCGCCGCGCAGGACGAGGTCGGCGGGCTCTGGATCCGGCCGCCGGTGGCAGGTGAGCAGCGCAACCGGAACTGGCTGCAGAGCGAGAGCAGCGCCGGGATGTACGAGAACGAGCACCCCTGGACCTACGTCGACCCGGTCCCCGGCACCCTGACCGTCTTTCCCGGCGACATCCTCCAGCTCCTCACCGGCGGCTATCTGCTCTCGACCCCGCACAAGGTCAGACTCGCCGACCGCGAGCGCCATGCCATGGCGTACTTCCACGAGCCCAACTTCCAGGCCTGGGTGGAACCGCTGCCGCACGCGCACAGCCAGGGCGCACCGGTGGCGGCGGACGAGGAGAACCGGCTGCACTACGGCACCCACTTCACGCATATGTTCATGCGCTGCTACCCGGAGCGGGTCACCACACTCCGCCTGCATGAGACGGGCGGACTGCTGAGGCTGGCGCAGCTGCGGGAGGCCTCGGATCAGGCCTGACGGCTGCCGTCCCCGGACGCTCCGGCCTCCGGCGCACACGGTGCGTTCTCCGACGACGTAACCGGCGCGACCGGTGTGACGTCCGGCGGGACCTCTGCCTTGACCGGAACGGTCGCGGCGGCAGCCCGCCCGGCCCGGGAGCGCGAGACGGCAACTCCCGCCAGGCACAGCGCTCCGCCCGCCAGAGTGAGTCCGGCCGGCACCTCGTCCAGCGCCAGCCACGACATCAGCACGACCAGCGCGGGCACGGCGTAGGTCGTCGCGCCCATCCGCCCCGCGGTCGTACGGGCCAGCGCATAGGCCCAGGTCGTGAACGCCAGCGCGGTCGGGAACACGCCCAGATAGACCATGTTGAGCGTGGCCGACAGCGGTGCCCGCTCCGCCTGGGACACCAACTGCCCGACGAACGGCAGGCAGGCCACCGCCCCGACCAGGCAGCCGAACGTCGTCACTTGCAGCGCGCTCGCGTGTGCCAGCGCGGGCTTCTGGCCCACCACCCCGCCCGCGTACCCCACCGCAGCCAGCAGGCACAGCAGCACGCCCAGCGTTGAGGCGCTGCCCTCGCCCGACATCGAAAGGCCGACGGTCACCGCTCCCGCGAACGACACCGCCATTCCGGCCAGCAGCCGCGGCGGCAGCGCCTCTCCCAGCAGCCGTGCCCCGAGCAGCGCGATGAGAATCGGGCCGATGTTCACGACCATCGCGGCCGTGCCCGCGTCGACCTCCTGCTCGCCCCAGTTGAGGACCACCATGTAGATGCCGAACCAGAGCAGTCCGGATATGGCGATCCCCGGCCAGGCGGCCCGCGGCGGCAGCCCCTCGCGCCGGACGAGCAGTACGCAGCCGAGTGCGAGCGACCCGGCGAGCAGCCGCCCGAGGGCGAGCGCGCCGGGGGAGTAGGCCTCACCGGCGCTGCGGATCGACACAAAGGCGGACGCCCACAGCACGACGGTGACGCCCGCCGCGGCCAGGGCGGGCCACTGTGCACGGTCGGGGCGCGAGGAGTTCGTCATGCGCCGACCGTACGTCTTGGACCGTTCGGCGCTCACCGCAATATTCCCGGC
This sequence comes from Streptomyces sp. NPDC005408, assembly GCF_040606445.1. Classification (NCBI taxonomy): domain Bacteria; kingdom Bacillati; phylum Actinomycetota; class Actinomycetes; order Kitasatosporales; family Streptomycetaceae; genus Streptomyces; species Streptomyces sp. NPDC005408. The sequence goes on from NZ_JBEXEX010000037.1 coordinate 10,039, forward strand.
TCGATGCCGAGCAGCTCGGCCAGCGCCCGCTCGCCGTCCGCGGTCACCTTCACCGCGCGCTCGGACCCGATCCGTACACACCACCCCGTGTCCAGGGCGTGGCGGCACAGCTCGGCTCCCGCGAGGCCCGCGAGATGCGGTTTGCGCTCGGTCCAGTCCAGACAGGACCGTACGAGCGGGCGCCGCCCCTTCCGTTCGAGAGTGAGCCCCAACTCGCCGAACCAGGCGAGCCCTTGGGCGGTCAGTGCGAAGCCGGTGTCCTGGTTCAGCAGCCCGCGTGCGGTCATGGCCTGGGTGATCGCGATGCCGAGCCGCCCCGCGAGATGGTCGTAACAGGTTCGCCCGCGGGCCATGGCGCTGCGTGTACTGGCCGCCCGCAGCGAGCCCGGCGCCGCGTCCTGCGCGGGTGCCGTGTGCGCGTCCAGCTCCTCGACGAGATGGGCGACGCTCTCGCCCGCGAGCCGCACATACCGGTGGCGCCCCTGGCGCTCCTCGGCGAGCAGCCCGCCCGCGACGAGCTTTCCCAGATGCTCGCTGGCGGTCGACGGCGCCACGCGCGCGTGCCGGGCGAGTTCGCCCGCGGTCCAGGCGCGGCCGTCGAGCAGCGCGAGACAGAAGGAGGCCCGGGTCTCGTCGGCGAGGAGCGCGGCCAGCGCGGCAAGGTCTCTGGATTGCATGCTTCCAGCATGGGGCCGCCACTGTTCGGCGTCAGCCGAACTGTGCCCACCGGGAACCGTCAGGCGCGCACCAGGGCCGCGTACTGCACGGCCAGCCCGTCGATGAGGGCCCGCAGGCCCGTCTCGAAGGCACCCTCGTCCACCTTCTGCTGCCGGTCGGCGAGCAGATGCGCCTGGCCGAGATGCGGATAGTCGGCCGGGTCGTACGCGGTCTCGTCGTCGACGAAGCCGCGGGCGAAGGAACCGAGTGCCGAGCCGGTGATGAAGTACCGCATCAGGGCGCCGATATAGGTGGCCTGGGCCGGTGGCCAGCCCGCGCGGACCATTGCGCCGAAGACCGCGTCGGCCACTTTCAGGCCCGCCGGGCGGCGGCCCGGGCCGCGGGCGAGTACCGGGACGGTGTTGGGGTGGGCGGTCAGGGCCGCGCGGTAGGAGACGGCCCAGTCGTGCAGCGCGGTGCGCCAGTCGCGCTGGTCGTCCTCGTCGAACATCGACAGGTCGACCTGGGCGCTGACCGCGTCGGCGACGGCGTCGAGGATCTCGTCCTTGTTGCGGAAGTGGTTGTAGAGGGAGGGCCCGCTGACGCCGAGTTCGGCGGCGAGCCTGCGGGTGGAGACGGCGTCGAGGCCCTCGGCGTCCACGAGCGCGCTCGCCGTCTCGACGATGCGTTCTCGGCTGAGGAGGGGCTTGCGCGGGCGGGCCATGCGGCACATAGTAGGGCCTGCCAACAAGAAACTAGCAGTGATAGTTAAAAGTGGGTGGGCGTATGAACCTGGAGCTCAGCGAGGAGCAGCAGGCCGTCCGGCAGCTGGCCAAGGACTTCGTCGGCCGCGAGGTCACCCCGAATGCCGTCGAGTGGGACCGCGCCGAGAGCGTCGACCGATCGATCGTGAAGAAGCTCGGCGCCCTGGGCTTCCTCGGGCTCACCATCGACGAGGAGTACGGCGGCTCGGGCGGCGACCATCTGGCGTACTGCCTGGTCACCGAGGAGCTCGGACGCGGCGACTCCTCCGTGCGCGGCATCGTGTCCGTATCGCTGGGGCTGGTCACCAAGACCATCGCCGCCTGGGGTGACGAGACACAGAAGCGCCAGTGGCTGCCCCGGCTCACGGCCGGAGACGCGCTCGGCTGCTTCGGGCTCACCGAGCCGGGCACCGGATCCGACGCCGGGAATCTGACCACCAAGGCCGTGCGCGACGGCGACGACTACCTCATCAACGGCTCCAAGATGTTCATCACCAACGGCAGCTGGGCCGATGTGGTGCTCCTCTTCGCCCGCACCAATGACACACCAGGGCACAAGGGCATATCCGCCTTCCTGGTCCCCACGGACACCCCCGGGCTGACCCGCCGCACCATCCACGGAAAGCTCGGCCTCCGCGGCCAGGCCACGGCCGAGCTGGTGCTCGAAGACGCAACCGTGCCCGCCGCCGCGATGCTGGGACCCGAGGGCAAGGGCTTCTCCATCGCCATGTCCGCGCTCGCCAAAGGACGGATGTCGGTCGCGGCGGGCTGTGTCGGCATCGCCCAGGCCGCTCTCGACGCGGCGGTCGGCTATGCGGGCGAGCGCGAGCAGTTCGGCAAGTCCATCGCCTCGTACCAGCTGGTGCAGGAGCTGATCAGCGACATATCGGTGGACGTCGACGCGGCCAGGCTGCTGACCTGGCGGGTCGCCGACCTCATCGACCGCGGCGAGGAATTCGCCACGGCAGCCTCCCAGGCCAAGCTCTTCGCGTCCGAGGCGGCGGTGCGCGCGGCCAACAACGCCCTGCAGGTCTTTGGCGGCTACGGCTACATCGACGAGTACCCGGTCGGCAAGCTGCTGCGCGACGCCCGCGTGATGACCCTCTACGAAGGCACCAGCCAGATCCAGAAACTGATCATCGGCCGCGCCCTGACCGGCGTCTCCGCCTTCTGAGTACTCACCTAGGTACGGGAGCGGATGTGGCGCGGGCCACTCCCGCCCGATGCTGACGCCCATGAGTGACACACAGGTCAAGCAGCAGAACACCGCGGCCTTCTACGGACAGGCCGTCTCCTCCTTCGCCGTCGCGCTCGGCGCTGTCGGCCTCGGCATCCTCTATCTCGACGCCGACGTCTGGGTGCGCGGCTTCCTCGCCATCGCCGTCCTCTATCTCACGACCTCGGCGTTCACCCTGGCCAAGGTGATCAGGGACCGGCAGGAGGCGGGGCAGATCGTCAGCCGCGTCGACCAGGCCAGGCTGGAGAAGCTGCTCGCCGAACACGACCCCTTCCAGAAGCTCTGAGCCTCTAAGCGCTTGCTCACCCTCGGGGTATGGTGAGCCTTCCGATGAACGGAAGGGGCGAGCGATGAGTACGGCGGAGGACACGGCCGGCGATGACATGCCGTGGGGCGAGGTCACGCCCGAGGCGGCGAGAAAGCTGCTGGTCGCCGCCGTCGAGGCCTTCGCCGAGCGGGGCTATGACGCGACGACGACCCGGGACATCGCGGGCCGCGCCGGGATGAGCCCCGCCGCGCTCTACATCCACTACAAGACCAAGGAAGAGCTGCTCCACCGGATCAGCCGGATCGGGCACGAGAAGGCTCTGGAGGTCCTGTCGACGGCGGCCGACACCGACGGCACGCCGTCCGAGCGGCTCGCCGGCGCCGTGAGTTCGTTCGTCCGCTGGCACGCGGGGCGGCACGACACCGCTCGCGTGGTGCAGTACGAACTCGACGCGCTCTCCGACGAACACCGCACCGAGATCGTCGAGCTGCGCCGCCGCAGTGACGCCGTCGTACGCGGGATCCTGCGCGACGGCGTGGAGTCGGGGGACTTCGACGTCCCGGACGTGCCCGGCACCACGGTCGCCGTGCTGTCGCTCTGCATCGACGTGGCGCGCTGGTTCAACACGCAGGGGCGCAGGACGCCCGACGAGGTCGGCGCGCTGTACGCCGACCTCGTCCTGCGCATGGTCTCCGCCCGGAAGACCCCATAGATCCAGCCGGGCTCAGAAGAAGTAGCGGGACACCGACTCCGCCACGCACACGGGCTTGTCGCCGCCCTCGCGCTCAACCGTGACGAGGGCGGTCACCTGCACGCCGCCGCCCGCCTCCTCCACGTTCTGCAGCACCGCCGTCGCGCGCAGCCGCGAGCCGACCGGCACGGGGGCGGGGAAACGGACCTTGTTGGCGCCGTAGTTGATGCCCATCTTCATCCCTTCGACGCGCAGGACCTGCGGTACGAGGACCGGGAGCAGCGACAGCGTGAGATAGCCGTGCGCGATGGTCGTGCCGAAGGGACCGCTCGCCGCCCGCTCCGGGTCCACGTGGATCCACTGGTGGTCACCGGTGGCTTCGGCGAAGAGATCGATCCGCTTCTGCTCGATCTCCAGCCAGTCGCTGTGCCCAAGCTGCTCGCCGACTCCGGCGCGCAGCTCCTCGGCGGAGGTGAAGATCTTCGGCTCGGCCATGTCCGGCTCCCTGCGTCTCGTCTCGTACCTGCGGAACATCAGTTGTCTAAGCGCTTGCTCAGCATGGTTGGGCGGGCAGTTCCTGTCAACGGACGCCCAGTAGGCTTCGGGGAGTGCCACAGATTCCCGAGAAGATTCACGAGCTCACGGTCGGCCAGCTCTCCGCGCGCAGCGGCGCCGCCGTGTCCGCCCTGCACTTCTACGAGTCCAAGGGGCTGATCAGCAGCCGCCGGACCAGCGGAAACCAGCGCCGGTACAGCAGGGATGCACTACGTCGCGTCGCCTTTGTACGTGCCGCGCAGAGGGTCGGCATCCCGCTCGCCACCATCAGGGACGCGCTCGCCGAACTGCCGGAGGAGCGCACGCCCGACCGGGAGGACTGGGCGCGGCTTTCCCAGGCCTGGCGGGCCGAGCTCGACGAGCGCATCCGGCAGCTCGGCCGGCTCCGCGACCATCTCACCGACTGCATCGGCTGCGGCTGTCTCTCCCTGGAGACCTGCGTCCTGTCCAACCCGGACGACGTCTTCGGCGAGCGGCTGACCGGCTCCCGGCTGCTGCCGGAACGCGGACGGCCCGCGAAGGACCCCGCCTGATCGCGGCATGAAGGTGGGCCCGCACCCCCGTGACGGGCCCACCTTGTCTCTCTGTCCGCGCGTTGTCTTTCTGTCCGCGCGCGCCGGCGGCCTACTCGTACTCCGTGCCGCCCTTGCGCGTCAGATACGCGGGGCTGACGGCCTTGGCGATCGCCCTGCCGCCCACCACCGGGCTGTAGCGCTCGGCCGCGGGACGGATCATGACGCCCTCACGCAGATGCAGCTCGCGCCCGGACACGCTCTCGCGGCCGCCGGCCAGGTCCAGCACGGTGTCGATGTCGTACGGACCCTCGAACAGCCGTGGCACCAGCGGCAGTTCGCCCTCCAGCAGGCCGGCCGGGTCCAGCCAGCGGACCTGGCCGTCGATCTCGGCCGACACGTCGAAGACCGCGTAACCGAGCGCCTCGGAGCGGGCGTTGGCCCCGTAGCCCAGGTCCTGAACCCCGGCGCCGTACACCTCGCCGAATATCCCGACGCGCTTCGCCCCCAGCTTCTCGGCAAGGCGCGCCGCGACCGCCGGGACGTCATGGCCGAGCACCGCGCGCCAGTACAGATTGCGCCGGTCCTCCTTGAGGGCGAGTCCCTTGGCGCCGAAGCCCTTCGACGACACCTGCACGCGCCCCGGCTCGCCGTCCGCCGCGCTGTACGTCACCAGGCAGGCCGAGCCGTGCACCTTCTCGGTGAGGACGATCTGTTCGCCCGGCTCGAAGATCTCCGGATAGCGCTGGATGTTCTCGATGTCGACCCAGGGCAGCAGATCGGGAGCCCGTTCCACATCGCCGTCCATCGTGGGCGGGACGGGTGGCGACCACTTGGTGATCGAGAGCAGCTCCGCGAAGTCCGTGCCGTCGGCGGCCGCCTGTGCCAGATCGAGGTCCGCGAGCGCCCGAGGGCGGCAGACGATGCCCTGCGACAGCTCGCCTCGCAGCCGCACCGCCTTGACCCGGTTGGACTCGCCTCCGGCGAGCCGCCCGGTCAGACCCAGCTCCTCGATCAACTCGGCCGGGAGCACGGACTGTTCCGGGATGTAGACGGCGGCGTCACCACTGCGGAAGGCGCCCTTGGCGACGACGGCGCGGTACAGGCCCACCTGGGCCAGTTCGAGCGCGTCGGCGTTCGGGTGCTCGTGGACGGTCAGCAGCTCTGCGGTGACACGCAGCGTGGACATCGGCGTCTCCTCGGTTACGGATTTCCGCCACCACTGTGCGGGCCGTGACCGGGAGGGGGCCACTCAATATCGAGGACGTCCAGGGCCGTTCGCACCAGTTGGGCATTGGACGCGGCACGCCGCCCGTCGGGCAGGAGGAGCACGTCCTCCAGGCCGATCCGGGTGTCCAGACCCGACGCCCGCGCCAGCCGGAGCACCGGCCACGCCCCGCCGTCCTCGCCGTGCAGAAGCAGCGGTATCCCATGGGCTGTGCCAAGTTCTGCAAGGAGCGAGCGCGCCGAATCCTCGGCCGTGGCGGGAGCGGTGTCCATGACCTCGGCGAGCACCCGCAGGACGCGTGGGGCAAGCGGGGACGCGAGAAAGCGCCGTGGCCCGCCGGTGCCCGACCACAGCCCCGCCTCCACGCCGACGCCGCGCTCCAGCAGGGCGGCCGCGACCAGTTCGGCGCCGGGCTCGTGCCAGTTGACCGAGGCGTGGTCGGGCAGCACCGTCCAGGCGCGGACCCGCGCCGCCCGGCGATCGGGATCGGGCTCCGCCCAGGCGCCCGTGGTCACGCCGACGGGGACGTCCACCACCGCCCGTACGGCCGTGAGCACTTCGGCCACGGCGCGCGGGGACAGAGTGTCGTCGCCGCAGGGCGTCTTGGGGTGCACATGCACCTCTGCGGCGCCGGCCGCGACAGCCTCGGCCGCGGACGCGGCCATCGCCCCCGGGGACAGCGGCACGGCTGCGCCGTCGGCGGCCGAACGGGGGCCGTTCAGGCAGACCTGGATCATGTGACCAAGGGTGCCTCACGCCACTGACAACGCAGATCCGTCCTCAACCGCCGGACGGGCTCCATGGGAGCCCCGCCGGCGTTCGAGGCGCGGGTGCCGGCCGCGTGACCCGCGGAAACCTCAGGCCACCGACGCCAAATCCTTGCGTCCCGCCCGCTTGGCCGCCGCCACCGCCTCGGCCGTCAGAACGGGCTGCGGCACGACAATCCCGCAGCCCGTGCAGAGCGGCCCGAACCAGGGCTCGTTCGCCAGATCCTGCCGCCACACGATGTGCGTTCCCCCGCACACCGGGCAGCCCTTTCCGGGTTCGGTCTCCAGCGCGGCTATCAGCCGCCGCAGGACCTCGTCGAGCGCAGCCGACGGATGGGCGGCCGGGCTGTCGCAGCGTGCGACCCCGTTCCCGCCCCAGGTCCGCCGGTGCCAGTCGTCGATCGACGCCGGTCGCCGCAGTCCGTCGTGCTTCTCGCGCTTTCGGCGGTCCGCGAAACTCTCCTCGTACGCGAGCCAGACGGCCCGCGCCTGTTCCAACTCCTCGAGCGCGGCCACCAGCCGCGCCGGATCGGGGGCCCGGTCCTCGGGCTCGATGCTGTGCCTCGCGCACAGGTGATCCCAGGTCGCCCGATGCCCATAAGGGGCAAAGCGTTCCAGGCACTTGCGCAGTGAATAGCGCCGTAGCGCCAGATCACACCGCGTATCGCGCACCTGTCTCGCAAGACTCCGGAAACCGGCCATCGCACTGCCACCTCCGTCGCTGGTACTTCGGCTTGAGGAATGGACGTACGAGTACCCGATCCGGCTCCATCGAATATTCGATGGGTGTCATCACTTTCCGGTGGTGGCCAACCGGCCCTCCCCGTGTGGCGATTCGGGAAAGGTGACGCATGTTCACCTTACTGGCGAGTCTTACCGCCAGTAACCTCCGGCGCATCGGCCTCCCCGAGGAGCATCCATGCGACGACGCACCGGAAGACTCACAACTGCCACCGCCGCCGCGGTGTTCGCGCTCGCCGCCGGTCTGCCGGCCCCCCTGCCGCAGGCCGCCGCCGCCAACACCGCAGCCCCCACCGCAACCGCAGCCGCCGACGGCGACCTCTGCCAAGGCCGGTGCGCCGACATCCTGCCTCCCGGGCAGAACGGCAACGCCACCCTCGCCGACATCCTCGCCCACAAGGTCTTCGGCACCCGCCCCGCCCACAGCTCCGACCAACTCGGCCGCTACGACTCCCTGGTGGGGGGCTACGGCGGCCTCACCGACGCCAAGCTCAACGACTTCTTCAACGACTCCTCCTTCGGTGTCCCCGACGGCCAGGTCGAATCCGTCGCCACCCCCCGCCCCGATGTCACCGTCACCCGCGACAAGAAGACCGGCGTCCCCCACATCAAGGGCACCACCCGCTACGGAACCGAGTTCGGAGCCGGATTCGCGGCGGGCCAGGACCGCCTCTGGATGATGGACCTCTTCCGGCACATCGGCCGCGGGGAGCTCACCCCGTTCGCCGGCGGCGCGCTCGCCAACCAGGGCCTTGAGCAGCAGTTCTGGCCCGCGGCTCCCTATACCGAGGCCGACTACGAGGCCCAGGTCGAGCAGATCCGGGCCACCGAGGGCGCACGCGGCGAGCAGGCCATGGCCGATGCCCAGGCGTACGTCGACGGCATCAACGCCTACCGCGTGCAGTCCAAGAACGGACGGTACTTCCCCGGTGAGTACGTCCTCACCGGGCACATCGACTCGATCACCAACGTCGGGGAGATCCAGCCCTTCAAGATCACCGACCTGATATCCATCGCCTCGGTAGTCGGCGGCCAGTTCGGCGGCGGAGGCGGCGGTGAGGTGCAGGCCGCGCTCTCCCTGCTCGCCGCCCAGAAGAAGTACGGCCTGGTGGAGGGCACCAGGGTCTGGGAGTCCTTCCGGCAGCGCGAAGACCCCGAGGCCGTGCTCACGGTTCACGACGGCAGCAGCTTCCCCTACGCCAACAAGCCCGCGAACCCGCGCGGTACGGCACTGCCGGACGCCGGTTCCGTGGTGCCCGAGCAGCTCGTGTACGACCGGACCGGCTCGGCGGGCACCGGAGTCAAGTCCCCGCTGCGGGCACCCGCGGCTCTGAAGCCCGCACAGGGCATGTACGACGACGGAGTGATCGAACCCGGCTCGCTCGGCGGCAGGCGCGGTATGTCCAACGCGCTCCTCGTCTCCGGCAAGAGCACCGCGAGCGGCAACCCCATCGCCGTATTCGGTCCGCAAACCGGCTATTTCGCGCCACAGCTGATGATGCTCCAGGAGCTCCAGGGCCCCGGCATCTCCGCCCGAGGCGTCTCCTTCGCCGGAGTCGGCATGTACGTCCAGATGGGCCGCGGCAAGGACTACGCCTGGTCCGCCACCTCCGCCGCCCAGGACATCACCGACACGTACGCCGTCGAGCTCTGCCAGGACAGCACCCACTACCTCTACCGGGGCGTCTGCACTCCGATGGAGAAGCTGGAGAAGACCAACGCCTGGAAGCCGTCGGTCGCCGACTCGACCGCCGCGGGCTCCTACCGTATGCAGGTCTTCCGCACCAAGTACGGCATCGTCACCCATCGCGCCACGGTGGCCGGCAAGCCCGTCGCGTACACCTCGCTGCGCACCACCTACCGCCACGAGGCCGACTCGATCATCGGCTTCCAGATGCTCAACGACCCGTCGTACGTGACGGACGCCAAGTCCTTCCAGCAGGCTGCCCACAGCATCGACTACGCCTTCAACTGGTTCTACGCCGACTCCCGCACCGCCGCCTACTTCAACAGCGGCATGAACCCGGTGCGGGCCGCCGACGTCGACCCGGCGCTGCCGATCGCGGCCGAGCGGCAGTACGAGTGGCAGGGCTTCGACCCGGCCGCCAACACCGCCGCGTACACGCCCTTCGCCCAGCATCCGCAGTCCGTCGGCCAGGACTACTACATCTCCTGGAACAACCGGCAGGCCAAGGGGTACGCCACCGCGGCCTTCGGCTTCGGCGCCGTGCACCGCGGGGACCTGCTGGACGACCGGGTGGCCAAGCTCGCCGCGGACGGCGGCGTGACCCGCGCCTCGCTCACCCGGGCGATGGCGGAGGCCGCCCTCACCGATCTGCGCGGCGAGCAGCTGCTGCCCGAACTGCTCGAAGTGCTGCGCTCGCAGCCCGTCACCGACCCCCAACTCAATGCTGTAGTACAGCAGTTGGAGTCCTGGCGGGCCGCGGGATCACAGCGCAGGGAGACCGTGCCCGGCTCGCACACCTACACCCATGCCGACGCCGTGCGCATCATGGACGCCTGGTGGCCGCTACTGATCGAGGCCGAGTTCAAACCGGGGCTCGGCGACGACCTCTACACCGCGCTGACCGGGAGCCTGCCGACCGACGAGTCCCCGGCGGCGGCCCACGGCGCTACCGGCGCGCACAGCGGATCCTCGTTCCAGTACGGCTGGTGGGCCTTCGCCGACAAGGATCTGCGGCAAGTGCTCGGCCGGCCGGTCCAGGGACCGCTGGCGAAGACGTACTGCGGTGGCGGCGACCTCGCCGCGTGCCGTGAGGCGCTCCTCGCCACGCTGAAGCAGGCCTCGGCGAAGCCGGCGACCGAGGTCTACCCCGGCGACGGCAGCTGCAAGGCCGGGGAACAGTGGTGCACGGACGCGATCATCCACCGGGCGCTGGGCGGCATCACGCACCCGGCGATCAGCTGGCAGAACCGGCCGACGTATCAGCAGGTCGTGGAGTTCCCGTCCCATCGGTAGACATCAACCACCGCGGGCCGCACGGACGTTGAGACGACTCAGCGTCCGATGCGGCCCGCGGCCAGCACCACCCGCGCCAGCTCCTCGTGGCATATGTCGCTGTGCGCACCCGCAGGCGGACCGCCGCGCCGTACGACCGACGCCGTGTCCACGCTGACGCAGCCCGAGCCCGGGATCCCCCGGACCAGCGCCTCCTCCAGTGTCAGCCTGGCCAGCGGTTGCACGGCCTGGATGCCGTCGTGCCCCATCGCCCACCACCGCTTGTCGAGGCCGACCGCGTTCGCGTCGTCCCCGGCCAGGCTGGAGGCCAGCGGATAGATCACACCGAGCGCGCTGTCGTGCCGCGAATAGCAGGCCACCACGGGCCCGTCGACCCGGTGCTCCATCGTGCGCAGGGCGCCGCCGCTGTGGGGAGCGTGCGGCAGGCTCGGAGCGAACGCATAGTGCGAGAGGGCTCCTTGAAGGAGCGTCAGCGACTTCACATTGTCCACGCCGTGGGGCAGCCCGCGCAGCGCGAAGGAGACCAGCCGCGCCCCCTGGCTGTGCCCCACCAGATGCACCCGCACAGCGGGGGACGACCGGGCAAGCTGCCCCAACAGGGGGCCCAGGCCCAGCTCGCCGACTGTTCCGGCGCGCCGCTTCATCGCGTAGTACGTCGTCTGCCGCAGCAGCTCCTTCGCCCCCTTCCACACCGTCTTGAGGCCGCCGCCGATGGAGAAGGCTGCGACGGCCGGCTCCTTCTCCGTCACCTCCACGCTCTCCTCCAGCGCCAGCGCGAACTTCCGGCACATCGTGAGAGCGTCCTCCATCAGCACGGCAGGCGGCCCCTGCTCGTCATGGGGCAGATCGTCCCTGAAAAAGGTCCCCCCGAGCCCGCCCGCCGGTGCCTCGGTCAACTGCCGTGCCAGTGCCCCGAACTCCGCGAAGGCCACCTCCGACTCGGGCTGTTCGTCGAGCAGTTGAGCCAGTCGCCGCACCGTCGCGTCGTGCCCGGGAAACAGCTCGACCAGGGCGTCCTGCGTCGCCTTGTCCAGCGTGGCGTCCAGTGGCGGAGCCACCGCCGAGGGCCGGAAGTCCGGAATCGGCTCGTCCGCGAACTTCATCGACGGCCAGACGACGCCCACGTAGCCGAGCCGCACTCCGTCGCCCGTCAGCCCCGGGAAGGGCGCGAAGAAGGCCGAGTAGAGCCGGCCCGCGACGGAGGGCGAGTTGTTCCAACCGTGAGCGAACATCACCAGATCGGTGACATCCATTTCAGCCAGACTGTCGCGCTGCGCGGCGTTCACATCGCCGTCCTTGTCGAAGGTGACTTCGCGGTACGGCTCCACACTCATTTCCGGCATGACCGGCCCTCCCCGTTTTTGTCCGCCGATGCCCCAGCATCCTGCGGGAGGGGAGGAACGGCCATACCTGCGACCGATGCTCGATCGGTGCTGGTCCCCGTCGGTCGGAGGCGGTCGGTCAGAGACGGTCGGCGGCGCGGACCAGGTGGAGATGGATCAGTACGTCGTAGGTCGCGCCGAGCCGCACCGGCTCGGTCCCTACCGGCCACGCGTTGCCGATGTTCCGCGTCTGGCGGACCACATTCAGCCAATCCCGCGCGACGGGCGGAGCCGTGCGCATGTCGAGGTAGTAGTCACGGCGCGACGCCTTCTCGAGGATCTCTTCGTTGCCGCCGGGCTCGGGCGGCCCGACCCGGAACGTACGGATCGGCTCGGCCGGATCGTTCAGGTCGAGCGCGTTGAACGTCCCCTGCCCGAAGGTGAATCCGGCGCTGACGTAGTCGTTCCCGATCATGTCCCGGATGAACGCGCCCTGGAGCTTGGGGTACTGCGCGGGATTGCTCGACTCGTACCCCACATGCCCGTTGTGCGCGGAGAGCAGGATGCGCTGTCCGGTCTGCCGCTGCCACCACACCGTGTTCTCGGCCATGGCCCGGTCCCGGTAGCGCATCGCGTCGTCGCTCTGGTCCGGGTCGAAGAGGTCGTACGCGTACTCCGTACCGGTCTGTGCGATGGCCCGGGCGTGCTGGAGCACCCAGGCGTGCTCCTCGCGGCCGGCCGGCGGACGCTGCCGCTCCAGCAGCGCCAGCGCCTGCTGGACGTCCTTGGCCATCGCCCGCCGTTCGGCGAGCGGCTTGGCCAAGTACGCCTTCATCGTGGCGTCCACGCCCGCCGTCGGACGCGAGGCCCGGTAGAGCCGGGTGAACTCCGGCAGCAGCCGCGGATACTGCTCGGCCACGTAGTCCGTCACCGTGTCGAAGAGCTGCGGCCCCGCGTAGCCCAGGTCGTTGCCCATGAACTGCACGGGATGGTGCGGATGGCGGAGGTTGTGCTCCCGCATCCAGCGGATCAGATCCAGATACTCGCGGGTGTTCCACAAGAGATACGAGTTCTGGAACTCCTCGCGCATGATGCGCCGGGGATCCCCCTTGCCGTGCAGCACATAGTCGTTGAGGCGCAGTCCCGAGCTCCAGTTGGCTTCCAGGGCGTAGGTGGTGAAGCCCTTGCGCTCCACCAGATCCCGGAAGACCCGGTGCTTGGTGGTGAAGAACTCGGCGGAGTTGTGGGTGGCCTCGCCCATGCCCAGGTTCTTCGCCGTGCCGATCATCCGCTCCAGCGGCCGCAGATCGGACAGCGGCTGGGCGGCCCGCGCGATGGCGTGGACAGGGTCTTGGTGTGATGACTGCGGCCGCGCCCGAGCGGGCCCGACGGCGACCAGCGAGCCGAGAACCGGCACGAGCAGCAGCGCCTGCAGTAACCGTTGACGTGCCTTCGAGTACATGGATCAAGCGTGTCGGTCCGGTACGAGGCGGGACCAACCGGTCAACCCCCCTGTCCCGGGTGGGGCTTGCCTCAGTACCGCAGGTACTTCTTCCGCAGGGACCTGAACGCGGCCAGCTCGCCCTGCCACGCCGCCACCACCTCGTCCGCCTCCGCCCCCGCGTCGATCATCGTCCGCACCCTCGCCGAGCCCGTCAGCTTGTCGATCCAGTTGTCGGGCCGCCACGCGAAGCCGCTCCACACCCGCTTCGCCGTCACCAGCAGGCCGATACCGGTGCGCACTGGGTCGTACGACTTACTGTCGTGGACGTGCAGCTGGACCCCGCCGATCGTCTTGCCCTGGAACTTGGAGAACGTCGGCGCGAAGTACGCCTCACGGAAACGGACACCCGGCAGTCCCAGGGCATTCGCGGCCGCCGCCCAGGCGCGGTCGACGCCTTCCGCGCCCAGCAGCTCGAAAGGACGCGTCGTACCGCGGCCCTCCGACAGATTGGTGCCCTCGAAGAGACAGGTGCCCGAGTAGACCAGCGCGGTCTCGGGCGTCGGCATGTTCGGGCTCGGCGGGACCCAGGGCAGGCCTGTCTCGTCGAAGAAGTCCGAGCGGCGCCAGCCCGCCATCCGCACCGTCTCCAGCTCCACCGGACGGGTCAGGAACTCGCCGTTGAACAGCAGCGCCAGCTCGGTGACCGTCATGCCGTGCGCCTGCGCGATCGGCTCACGGCCCACGAAGGTCGCGAAGGCCTTGTCCAGTACGGGCCCCAGTGCGGCCCGGCCGGTCACCGGGTTGGGCCGGTCCAGGACCACGAAGCGTTTGCCGGCGAGCGCTGCTGCCTGCATGCAGTCGTAGAGCGTCCAGATGTACGTGTAGAAGCGGGCGCCGGCGTCCTGGATGTCGAAGACTATCGTCTCCACGCCGGACGCGGTGAAGATGTCGGCGAGCGCCTGCCCGCTCTTGGTGTACGTGTCGTAGACGGGCAGCCCGGTCGCCGGGTCGTCGTAGCGGCCCTCGGAGCCGCCCGCCTGGGCCGTGCCGCGGAAGCCGTGCTCGGGGCCGAAGACGGCGGTCAGATTCACCCGCTCGTCGGCGTGCATGACATCCACGATGTGCCGCACGTCCTGCGTGATCCCGGTCGGGTTGGTGACCACGCCGACCCGCTGTCCGGCCAGGGACGCGTAGCCGTCGGCGGCCAGCCGGTCGAAACCGGTGCGGACCCGCCCGCGGCCTCCGTGGGCGGCCGCGGGCGAAGAGGCCGTGGCCAGCGCGCCCACCGCGCCACCGGCGGCCAGCAGACCCCGTCTGGACAGGCTCATCGGGATACCTCCGTGATCGCTGTCTGTCATGGCCACGCACGCTAGCGTGCACGGCGGGCGTGCGGAACGATTGCGACGGCGCGGTTCGCTCCCGGACACCTGCGGCCTCACGCCCCCTTCCCTCGTGACATACCGACTGGTTAGTCTGCCCGGACGGGACGGCACGCGGAGAGGCGGAGCTCGATGAGTACGGTGCAGGGCGCTGGGGTTGTGGTTACGGGCGCGGGCGGCGGCATCGGCGCCGCGCTGGCCCGCCGGTTCGCGGCGGAGGGCGCCCGCGTCGTCGTCAACGACATCGACCCGGCCAGGACCAAGGCCGTCGCCGACGAGATCGGCGCGACCGCGGTCCCCGGCGACGCCTCCGAGATCGTGGAAGAGGCCCGCGACGCCCTGGACGGCACCGTCGACGTCTACTGCGCCAACGCCGGACTCGCCTCGCCCGGCGATGCCTTCGCCGACGAGAACGTGTGGGCCAGCGCGTGGGACGTCAATGTCATGGCGCACGTCCGCGCGGCCCGCACCCTGCTGCCCGACTGGCTGGAGCGCGGCAGCGGCCGCTTCGTCTCCACCGTCTCCGCCGCGGGCCTGCTCACCATGGTGGGCGCGGCCCCGTACAGCGTCACCAAGCACGGCGCGTACGCCTTCGCCGAGTGGCTCCAGCTCACCTACGCCCACCGCGGCCTGAAGGTCCATGCCATCTGCCCGCAGGGTGTGCGTACGGACATGCTCACCGCGGCCGGCTCGGCGGGCGAACTCGTGCTCGCCCCGACCGCGATCGAGCCCGAGGACGTCGCCGACGCGCTGTTCGACGGCATCGAGGCAGACCGCTTCCTGATCCTGCCGCACCCCGAGGTCGCCGAGTTCTACCAGGCCCGCGCCGCCACGCCCGAGCGCTGGCTGACCGGCATGAACCACATCCAGCAGAAGTGGGAAGGAGCGAAGCGGTGACCTCTGTCTACGCGGCCAAGCCCTGGCTCGCCCAGCTCACCGACGCCCAGCGAGGCCCGATCACCCCTCCCGCGAGCGTCGTGCACTCCTTCCGCGCCGCCGTGGCCCGTGCCCCCGAGCACACCGCACTCGCCTACTTCGACGGCCGCCTGAGCTACCGCGAGACCGACGAGCTCTCCGACTCGGTCGCCGGCCATCTCGGCTCCCGCGGAGTCGGGCGCGGCGACCGCGTGGCGATCATGCTGCAGAACACCCCGCACTTCGTGATCGCGCTGCTCGGCGCCTGGAAGGCCGGGGCCACCGTCGTCCCGCTCAACCCGATGTACAAGTCGGCCGAGGTCGCGCACGTCCTGAGCGACGCCGAGGTCACCGTCCTGATCTGCTCGGACCGCGCGTGGGAGTCGTACCTGCGCGACAGCGCCGGCCAATCGCCCGTACGCCTCGCCCTCACCGCCTGCGAACTGGACCTGCAGAGCCGCAACGACGCCCGCGTCCTGGGCTTCGAGCGGCAGCCCGCCCCCGAGGACACGCACGATCTTCTGGCCGTCGCCCGGCAGGGCCTCAGCGCGCCCGAGGGCCGCGAACTCACCCCCGCCGACGTGGCGTTGATCAGCTACACCTCGGGCACCAGCGGCACCCCCAAGGGGGCCATGAACCTGCACGGCGGCATCGTCTACAACGCCGAGCGCCAGCGCACCGGCCACCCCGTGCCCGAGGGCTCGTGCTACTTCGCGCTCGCGCCTCTCTTCCACATCACCGGCATGGTCTGCGAGCTCGCCGCCTGCATCGCCAACGCGGGCACCCTCGCCCTCGCCTTCCGCTTCGAGCCGGGCGTCGTCCTCGACGCCTTTGCCGAGCACCGCCCCGCGTACACCGTCGGCCCCTCCACGGCGTTCATGGCGCTGGCCGCGCACCCCGACGCCACTCCCGAGCACTTCGAATCCTTCCGGGTGATCTCCTCCGGCGGCGCCCCGGTGCCGCCCGCGCTGGTCGAGAAGTTCCGTACGGGCTTCGGCCCCTACCTCAGCAACGGCTACGGCCTCACCGAGTGCACCGCCCCCTGCGCCTCCGTACCGCCCGAGAAGGAGGCCCCCGTCGACCCGGCCTCCGGCACCCTCTCCGTCGGCGTGCCCGGACCCGACACGATCGTGCGGATCGTCGACGAGAAGGGCCAGGACGTGCCGCTGGGCGAGCCGGGCGAGATCGCGGTGAGCGGCCCCCAGGTCGTGCCCGGCTACTGGCGGCTGCCCGACGCCACGGCCGAGGCGTTCCCGGACGGCGAACTGCGCACAGGCGACATCGGCTTCATGGACGCCGAGGGCTGGCTCTATGTCGTCGACCGCAAGAAGGACATGATCAACGCCTCGGGCTTCAAGGTCTGGCCGCGCGAGGTCGAGGACGTCCTCTACACCCACCCTGCGGTGCGCGAGGCGGCCGTCGTCGGCATACCCGACGACTACCGCGGAGAGACCGTCAAGGCATACGTCAGTCTGCGCCCGGGAGCGAGCGCGGAACCGGCAGAAATCTCCTCGTACTGCGCGGAGCGGCTCGCCGCGTACAAGTACCCACGCGAAGTAGAGATCCTGCCGGAGCTCCCGAAGACGACAAGTGGGAAGATCCTCAGGCGGGAACTGCGTTTCCCCGGGTAAATCAAGACACTGAGTGGAAGGCGGGTGGCGGCAATGGCCAGGACGACGGACGGGGACGGCACCCCCGTGCCGCAGAGGCTGCTGGCCGCCGCCACCCGGCTCTTCGCCGAACGCGGCTACGACCGCACCTCGGTCCAGGAGATCGTCGAGGCGGCTGGCGTCACCAAGGGAGCGCTCTACCACTACTTCGGCTCCAAGGAAGACCTGCTCCAGGAGGTCTACGCGCGGATGCTGCGGACCCAGCAGGAGCGGCTGGACGCCTTCGCCGACGCGGACGAGCCGGTGGAGACCCGCCTGCGCGGCGCGGCCGCGGATGTCGTGGTGACGACGATCGACAATCTCGACGACGCGGCGATCTTCTTCCGCTCCATGCACCATCTGAGCCCCGAGAAGCACAAGCAGGTACGCGCCGAGCGCCGCCGCTACCACGAGCGGTTCCGCGCGCTGGTCGAGGAGGGCCAGCAGAGCGGTGTGTTCTCCTCGGCCACGCCCGCGGACCTGGTGGTGGACTACCACTTCGGCTCGGTCCACCACCTGTCGACGTGGTACCGCCCGGACGGCCCCCTGACGCCGCAGCAGGTGGCGGACCACTTGGCGGACATGCTGCTGCGGGCGCTGCGGCCGTAGCACGAGCGGGGGCTCCGCCCCGGGACCCCTTGCGCGACCTTCGGTCGCATGTCCTCAAACGCCGGACGGGCTGGATGTGCGGCCCGGCCGCACATCCAGCCCCGGGGAAGACCTACAGGTACTTCTTCAACTCGCGCCGCGCCAGCGACCGCTGGTGAACCTCGTCCGGACCGTCCGCCAGCTTCAGCGTCCGCGCCCCCGCCCACAGCTCCGCCAGCGGGAAGTCCTGGCTGACCCCACCCGCGCCGTGCACCTGCACCGCCTTGTCGAGGATGTCCACGACCGCCCTCGGCGTTGCGATCTTGATCGCCTGGATCTCGGTGTGCGCCCCGCGGTTGCCGACCGTGTCCATCAGCCACGCCGTCTTCAGCACCAGCAGCCGCAGCTGCTCGACCGTGACGCGCGCGTCGGCGATCCAGTTCTGTACGACGCCCTGCTGGGCGATCGCCTTGCCGAAGGCCTCACGGGACACGGCCCGCCTGCACATCAGCTCGATCGCCCGCTCGGCCATGCCGATCAGCCGCATGCAGTGGTGGATACGGCCCGGGCCGAGGCGTGCCTGGGCGATGGCGAAGCCGCCGCCCTCCTCGCCGATCAGGTTCGACGCGGGCACCCGCGCGTCGGTGAAGACGACCTCGGCGTGGCCGCCGTGGGAGTGGTCCTCGTAGCCGTACACCTGCATGGCGCGCCGGACCTCGAGGCCCGGAGTGTCCCGCGGCACCAGGATCATCGACTGCTGGCGGCGGATGTCCGCGCCGTCCGGGTCGGTCTTGCCCATCACGATGAAGATCTTGCAGTCGGGGTTCATCGCCCCGGAGATGTACCACTTACGGCCGTTGATGACGTAGTCGTCGCCGTCGCGGTCGATCCGCGTCTGGATGTTCGTCGCGTCCGAGGAGGCGACCTCGGGCTCGGTCATCGCGAAGGCCGACCGGATCTCCGCGTCGAGCAGCGGCTCGAGCCACTGCTTCTTCTGCTCGTCGGTGGCGAACTGCGCGAGCACCTCCATGTTCCCGGTGTCGGGAGCGGCACAGTTCAGCGCGGTGGGGGCCAGATGCGGGCTACGGCCGGTGATCTCGGCGAGCGGCGCGTACTGCAGATTGGTCAGTCCGGCGCCGTGCTCCGCGTCGGGGAGGAAGAGATTCCACAGGCCCTGCCTGCGCGCCTCGGCCTTGAGCTCCTCCATGATCGCCGGGGTGTCCCACGGCGAGTCCAGCTCTGCGCGCTGCTGGTGCTCGATCGCCTCTGCCGGGTAGACGTGCTCGTCCATGAAGGCGAGCAGCTTGGCCCGCAGCTCCTCGGTACGCGCGTCGAATGCGAAGTCCATGTGTACTCAGCCTTCCTGGAGGGTGGTGAGGCCGTGCTCGATGAAAAGGGGCACGAGATCGCCGATCCGGTCGAAGCCGGCGCCGACGGTCTGGCCGAGGGTGTAGCGGTAGTGGATGCCCTCGAGGATCACGGCGAGCTTGAACCAGGCGAAGGCCGTGTACCAGGAGATGGCGGAGGTGTCGCGGCCCGAGCGGGCGGCGTACCGCTCGATCAGCTCGGCCGCGTCCGGGTGGCCCGCCGCGCCCGCGGTGGTGCTGATGACGGAGTCCGGCAGGTCCAGCTTGGCGCTGTACATCACCAGCAGCCCGAGGTCGGTCAGCGGATCGCCCAGCGTCGACATCTCCCAGTCGAGCACCGCCTTGATCCGGTCGTCCTTGCCCACCAGGACGTTGTCCAGGCGGTAGTCGCCGTGGATGACGGTCGGCGCGGGGGAGTCGGGCAGCGAGCGGCCGAGGGCGGCGTGCAGCTCGTCGATGCCGGCCAGTTCGCGGTTGCGGGAGGCGTCCAGCTGCTTGCCCCAGCGCCGCAGCTGCCGGTCGAGGAATCCCTCGGGCCGGCCGAAGTCCCCCAGACCCACCGACTCCGGGTCCACGGCGTGCAGTTCGACGAGCGTGTCGACCAGGCCGAAGACAGTGTCCCTGGTGCGCTCGGGGCCGAGCGGGGCCAGTTCCTCGGCCGTGCGGTACGGAGTGCCGTCCACGAATTCCATGACGTAGAACGGCGATCCGATCACCGACTCGTCCTCGCACAGCAGCACCGGCTTCGGCACCGGCACGGCGGTCGGGTGCAGCGCGCTGATCACCCGGTGTTCGCGCTTCATGTCGTGCGCGGTGGCCAGTACGTGCCCGAGCGGGGGGCGGCGGACGACCCAGCGGCCGGTGCCGTCCGTGACGGAGTACGTGAGGTTGGAGCGGCCGCCCTGGATCAGCCGGACGCTGAGCGGTCCGCTCACCAGACCCGGACGCTCGCGGTCGAGGTAACCGCGCAACTGCTCGGGATCGAGGCCTGGCGGGGGGACTGAGCTCATTGGTGGCACCTCCGAGGGGCGGTAGGGCGGGTCCCGCTCATGATGACCGACCAGTCGGTATGTAGTCCAGTGCGTGTGCCGAACCGGGGCCTGGATCACAGATTCCAGGCCCGATCCATACGCGTCGGTCAGATATGAGAACGGCGGACGAGTGCCGCCGGACGGTTCAGGCGTGGCAGGCCACGGGAACGCCGCCATTCATCGCCGCCATGTCACCGAAAACGGCGGCGGCATCCAGGGGCGAGCCCTCCGGCTGCCCGTCCAGCTCTGCGTACGCCCGGTGCAGATTCGCCACCAGCCGCTCGCTCTCCCGCAGCTCGGCGAAGACCCCGAGATCCGCCTGGCGGGCCGTCCCCAGCGGGGTGAGCCCCTTGGAGTGCCCCTGCTGGGCCAGCTCGGCCACGTAGCGCAGATAGCGCTCCGTCGCGTCGTACGCGGACGGGTCCGTGACCGGGCCGTGGCCCGGCACCACGGTCGTCGCATCCAGTGAGCGCAGCACGTCCAGCGCCCGCAGCGAACCGCTCAGTGAGCCCACCGGGATGAAGGGCGTACCGCCCTGGAAGATCAGGTCCCCGGTGAAGACCACGCCCTGCTGCGGCAGATGCACGATCGTGTCCCCGAGGGTGTGCGCGACGCCGCCGGGGTGGATGAGGCGCACCTCGATTTCCCCGACATGGACCGTGAGCCGGTCGTTGTACGTCACGGTCGGGGCGGTGATCGAGATGTCGCCGAAGTCGGTCTGCGGCCACAGGAGATGGAGCTGATGGCCGGCCGCGAGCTGCTCGCTGCGGCAGGAGTCGTGGCCGATGACCACGGCCCCGGGCAGGAAGACCCCGTTGCCGTAGGTGTGATCGCCGTGGTGATGCGTATTGACGAGGGTGCGCGGAAGCGGGGCCCCCGTGGCGACGAGCGCCTCACGAAGCGCCCGTGCGCGCCGCTCGGTGGCGGCGGTGTCGACGAGAAGCGTCGACTCCCCGTCGCTGACGAACCCCGCGTTGTTCAGGCACCAGCCGCCGTCCGGCTGGACGTAGGCGTGCACTCCCGGCGCGAGCTGGACGGTGTACGGATCCGTGGCGGACAAGTGAACTCCCCCGAGTCAAGGCCGAACAGGTCACCAGGAGCCTGCCAGTCGACCCCGGCGCGAGGGAAGGCAGGGGGTGCTTTCAGTGGTCGTCCCAGTGCCCGTCGTGCATGGCGTGCCGGTGTCCGTCGTGGACGTAGTCGACATGGTCACCGTGCTCCACGGCCGGGTGGCCGCAGCCGGGACCGTGGTCGTGCGCGTGGCCGCTGTGCGAGAGATGCTCGCCCGGCTCGCACTCGTCCCAGTGCCCGGAGTGCGAACGGTGCAGGTGGCCGTCGTGTGCGTAGTCGACGTGATCGCCGTGCGGGACTTCGGCATGTCCGCAGGCCGGACCGTGGACGTGCTCGTGCGCGGGGTGCTCGTGGTGGAGGACGGTCATAACGCTCACCTTTGGTGTGATTTGCTGCCTTCTGTCACGCTTCAGGCTAGCCCTCGACGCCGCCCCGGTCCCGGTCCCGTCGGCGCGCCGCGCCCGGGAAATTCGGGTGACCGCGTGCCCGGCCCGGTGCTGAACTGACTGGCTATGACCGACGCCGACCCGCAGCCGCCGCCCCGGCCCTTCCGCTGGACGCTTTCCTCGCACGCGGGAGCGCGCCCCGACCGGCTCGGCGCACTGCTCGACGGAACGGAAGACATCCGCCCCGGCCGGTGGTTCATCGGCGAACTCACCGCAAACGAGGAGGCTGCACGGCCCGTCCACCACAAGGACCTCGGCGAGGCGCTCGCCGTCGCCCGGGCCCTCGTCGAAGAGGGCCGCAGCCGCCCCGTGCGCGAGGAACTGGTCCGGCTGATGGCACGCGAGCCGGGCTTCGCCGGTCGTGAGCAGCGGCGCCTCGCCCTGGCGCTGCGGTCCGGCTTGCGCAAGCGGCGGCCTCGGCCGAGGGTCGGATCATGAAGGCGATCAGCTACAGCCGCTACGGCGGTCCCGAGGTCCTTGAGTACGGGGAGCGGCCCGAGCCCACGGTCGGACCGGACTCCGTCCTGATCAAGGTGCGTGCGGCGGCCGTCAATCCGGTCGACTGGAAGGCTCGCGAGGGCTACGTCGAACCCCTCTTCGACGCGGTCTTCCCGGTGGTCCCGGGCTGGGACGTCTCGGGTGTGGTCGTCCAACCGGGCATCGCCGTAACGGAGTTCGCAGTCGGCGACGAGGTGATGGGTTACGTACGCGAGGACTTCCTCTGCCGCGGCACCTTCGCCGAATACGTCGCGGCCCCCGTCCGTACGCTCGCCCTCAAGCCCCGGAATCTGAGCTTCGAGCAGGCCGCGGGGCTGCCGCTGGCAGGGCTCACCGCGTACCAGGTGCTGCACCGGGCGCTGGAGGTACGCAGCGGGGAGACGGTCCTGGTGCACGCGGCCGCGGGCGGAGTCGGGTCGATCGCCGTGCAGCTCGCCAAGCACGCGGGGGCACGCGTGATCGGTACGGCGAGCGAACGCAACCACGACCATGTCCGCGAGCTCGGCGCCGAGCCGGTGGAGTACGGGGAAGGGCTCGCCGACCGGTTGCGCGCGCTCGCCCCCGACGGCGTCGACGCGGCCTTCGACACGGTCGGTGGGGACGCGCTCAGAGTCTCGGCCGAGGTGCTCAGGCCCGAGGGCAGGATCGCCTCGATCGCGGACCGCGAAGTCCTGAGTCTCGGCGGCCACTACTGGTGGGTGCGGCCCGACGCGGCGGACCTGGCCGCGCTGGGGGAACTCGCTGAGCAGGGCGTGGTCTCCGTCCATGTGGACCGGAGCTTCCCGCTGGAGAAGACGGCCGAGGCGCATGCGCTGAACGCCGAGGGACGTACCCGCGGCAAGATCGTCGTCACGGTCGAATGGGAGGCCTGACCTCGGAGGACCGCCGACAGGGACGGAGTGTCCACGTCAGACGACCATCGCCACGGCGAACCCGGCCAGCGCGATCGTGCACGCCACCGCCGCCAGCGCCGCCCGGTCCGACAGCGCCGTGGGCCTCGGCCCCGCCCCCAGCGCGCGCACCCGCAGATGGGCCACCCGCAGAAAACCCAGCCACACCAGCGCGCTGAGCGCCGCCGCGACCAGCCCGGCCGCGTTCAGATCGCCGCCCGCCACCTGCCGCGCCGCCAGCACTGCCGCCACGCTGAACGCCAGCGTGGTCCTGCGCCACGCCAGCCGGGTCCGCTCCGGCTGCAGCCCCGGATCCCGCTCCGGATCCCGCCCGGACCCGGCGGTCAACGCCCGCCCTCCCACCCGAACAGCACGACGATCACCATCACCACCGCGACAACGGCGACCACCAGGCTCAGAACCGTCGGGAACCTCGAAACCGGCAGATCCTCGCCCCGCCGCATCGCCCGCTCACAGCGCACCCAGTGATTCACGGCCCGCAGCGCACACAACACCCCCGCGGCCAGCAGCCCGAGCGCCATCCCGGCCCGCACCCACCTGGCCAGGTCAGGCAGAAACTGATCGACGGCGAAGCCCCCGCCGATGAGGGCCAGCGCCGTCCGGAGCCAGGCGAGAAAGGTCCGCTCATTGGCGAGCGAGAACCGGTAGTCGGGAGTCTCGCCCTCCTCCCGCACCCGCTCGGGCGCGAACCACAGCCGCAGACCCCGTCCGAAATCGCTCACGCGTCGCACCCTACCTGCGCCGTTGTCGCCAACCCGGGGCGCGACTCAGCCCGCGCGGTTCGCCCGCAGCCGTTCGTACGCCGCGAGACCGTCCGGCACCCACTCCCACTCCCCGAGCCGCTGCTCCAGCTCCGCCTCGGGCAGGAAGGCGTGCCAGGCAACCTCTTCGGCCTGCGGGCTCACCGGCAGCTCGCAGCGGACCTCGTACACGGCCGACCACCACGTCTGATCGCCGCTCTCGTAGAGGAACTTGAACAGGGGTGCGGGCAGGGGGAGTCCGGACACCCCGAGCTCCTCCTCGGCCTCGCGCAGCGCCGCCTCGTCGTAGCTCTCGCCCGCGCCGACGACACCGCCGACGAACATGTCGTACAGGGAAGGGAAGACCAGCTTCGTCGGCGTCCGGCGGTGGACGAAGATCCGGTCCTGCGCGTCCCTGGCCAGGATGAAGACGGCGCGGTGGCGCATGCCTCGCGCGTACGCCTCACCGCGCCGGGCCTGGCCGATCACCTCATCGTTCTCGTCGACGATGTCCAGGATTTCGTCTGCCGGATTCATGTCCCCATCCAACCACCGGCCAATCACGGGCCTAATGGTTGACGAGTTACTGCCGCGTACCGAAGATCAGAGCCATCGCACTCCGGCCCCCGACAAGGATGGAACCCATGGCGTACGACGCTGATGTGATCGTGATCGGGGCAGGCCTCGCGGGCCTGGTGGCCACAGCGGAGCTCGTCGACGCCGGGCGCAAGGTCATCCTGCTCGACCAGGAGCCGGAACAGTCGATCGGCGGTCAGGCGCACTGGTCCTTCGGCGGGCTCTTCTTCGTCGACTCGCCCGAACAGCGCCGGATGCGCATCAAGGACAGCCCGGCACTGGCGCTCCAGGACTGGTTCGGCACGGCGGGCTTCGACCGCGAAGAGGACCGTTGGCCGCGCCAATGGGCGGAGGCGTACGTCGACTTCGCGTCCGGCGAGAAGCGGGCCTGGCTGCACGCCCAGGGGATGCGGTTCTTCCCGGTCGTGGGCTGGGCCGAACGCGGCGGCTACGACGCCACCGGCCACGGCAACTCCGTACCCCGCTTCCACATCACCTGGGGAACGGGCCCCGGAGTCGTCGCCCCCTTCGAGCGGCGCGTCAGAGAAGGCGTCGCCCGTGGCCTCGTCCAGCTGAAGTTCCGCCACCGGGTCACCGGGCTGAGCGGCAGCGCCGGGGCGCTGGACACCGTCAGCGGGGAAGTCCTCGAGCCCTCGGACGCCGAGCGCGGCACCGCCAGCAGCCGTGAAGTCGCCGGGGCCTTCGAGTTCCGGGCCCAGGCGGTGATCGTCACCTCCGGCGGCATCGGCGGCAACCACGATCTCGTACGCGCGCAGTGGCCCGAGCGGCTCGGCATCCCGCCCGAGAAGATGCTCTCCGGCGTCCCCGCCCATGTCGACGGGCTCATGCTCGGCATCGCGGAGCGCGCAGGCGCGAGCCACATCAACCGCGACCGGATGTGGCACTACACCGAGGGCATCGAGAACTGGAACCCGATCTGGGCCAAGCACGGCATCCGGATCCTGCCAGGACCCTCCTCGCTCTGGCTGGACGCGCGCGGCAAGCGGCTGCCCGTACCGCTCTTCCCCGGCTTCGACACGCTCGGCACGCTCGAACACATCATGAAGTCCGGTGACAGCTACACCTGGTTCGTGCTCGACCAGAAGATCATCGGCAAGGAGTTCGCCCTGTCGGGCTCCGAGCAGAACCCCGATCTGACGGGGAAGTCGATCCGCGATGTGATCGGGCGCGCGAGGGCGGATGTGCCGGGGCCGGTGAAGGCCTTCATGGACAACGGCGTCGACTTCGTCGTCGAGAACGACCTCACCGCTCTCGTACGGGGCATGAACGCGCTCACCAAGGAGCCGCTGATCGACGAGGCCGAGCTGCGGCGCGAAATCACCGCGCGGGACCGGGAGATCACGAACCCCTTCACCAAGGACCTCCAGGTCACGGCGATCCGAGGAGCCCGCAAGTACCTGGGCGACAAGCTGATCCGCACCGCCGCGCCGCACCGCGTCCTCGACCCGAAGGCCGGTCCGCTCATCGCGGTGCGCCTGAACATCCTCACCCGCAAGTCGCTCGGCGGCCTGGAGACGGACCTGTCCTCGCGGGTCCTCGGCGAGGACGGCGAGCCGCTGGCGGGTCTGTACGCGGCGGGGGAGGCGGCGGGCTTCGGCGGCGGTGGTGTGCACGGGTACCGCTCGCTGGAGGGGACGTTCCTCGGCGGCTGCATCTTCTCGGGCCGAGCGGCGGGCCGCGCGGCGGGGCGGGCGGTGGGGTAGGAGGGTCACCTG
The DNA here is from genome assembly GCF_040606445.1 of Streptomyces sp. NPDC005408. NCBI lineage: Bacteria > Bacillati > Actinomycetota > Actinomycetes > Kitasatosporales > Streptomycetaceae > Streptomyces > Streptomyces sp. NPDC005408. Next base: position 36,112 of record NZ_JBEXEX010000037.1, read on the forward strand.
GGGCTCCGCCCCAGACCCCGCGCCTCAAACGCCGGCGGGGCTGAATTTCAGCCCGTCCGGCGTTGAGGACGAGCGCGAACCGCGTACCCCGACCCACCTACCGCCGCTCCACCACACGGAACCGCTCCGCGACGACGACCGTCCCGTCGTTCACCGTGAACAGAGGATCACCCAGCGCCTCCCGCATCTCCTCCCCCTGCCAGAACGCCTCGTGCCCCGCCCGCCACTCCGCCACCGAGCCGTATCCCTCCCCCTCGTCCAGCACATGCTGCATATCGACCTCGCCGAGCGGCAGCACCCTGACCTCCGTCAGCTCCAGCACCGCCACCTCGCGGCCGGCCGAGTCGATCAGGGCCGACCGGTCGCCGACCGGGGGCAGCTCCTCCTTCTCGGCCTCGTACTCCGCGAGGAGCCCCGTCGTCGAGATCTTCTCGCCGGAGAGCACGGCGGCGACCAGCCGGTCGCGCAGCGGCCCCGGATAAGCCAGCAGATACGGTTTCAGGGATTCACGCTTCTCCATGCGCCGAGTGTGACGGAAGTCTGACGCTCGGCCGTATTCCCTGGCTTCTGCCGTCCCCGAGTGTTCGAATCGAAGGGTGACCACACACCACCCCGACGCCGAGGGCGCACCCGTCGGGCGCCGCTTGGTGCTCGGCATGCTCGGCCTCGGCGCGGCCGGACTCGCCGCGGCGCCGTATCTTCAGCGAGGGCTCGAGTCCTTCCTGGGCGCGGCCTCGGACAAGGACCCGACCGGCCTGACCGGACTGCTGCCCAACGGCGGCGGCTTCCGCTACTACTCGGTCGCCTCCTCCGTACCGCACAGGAACGAGCAGAACTACCGGCTGACCGTCGACGGCCTGGTCGACCGCCCGGCGACGTACACACTTGCCGCGCTGCGCAAGCTTCCGCAGACCCGGGTCGTACGCGACGTCCAGTGCGTCACCGGATGGCGGGTCCCCGACACCCCCTTCTCGGGCGTCAAGCTGTCGCTCCTGCTGGACGCCGCGGGTGTACGCCCGGAGGCCAGGGCGATCCGTTTCAACTGCTTCGACGGCACATACAGCGAGAGCCTCACCCTCCCGCAGGCCCGCCGGGACGATGTGCTGGTCTGCCTGCAGATGCAGGACAAGCCGGTCAGCCACTCCCACGGCGGCCCGGTCCGCCTGTATGTCGCGCCGATGTACTTCTACAAGTCGGCGAAGTGGCTCTCCGGGATCACCGTCACCTCCGGCGTCCGGCCCGGCTACTGGGAGGAGCGGGGCTATGACGTCGACGCCTGGGTCGGCCGGTCCAACGGCCGCAGCGACACCCCCACCGTCTGAACGGCCCCCGCGCGTACGCAGGTTCAGCCGCGCCGAGCGCTGGGTGCACCGCACGACCGCCGCGCTGATGCTGCTGTGCGTGGTGACCGCGGCCGCCCTGTACGTACCGCAGATCGCCGAACTCGTGGGCCGCCGCTATCTTGTGGTCACCGTCCACGAGTGGTCCGGGATCCTGCTCCCCGCCCCCTTCCTGCTCGGTCTTGCCTCGCCGGCATTCAGGGCCGATCTGCGCAGGCTGAACCGATTCGGACCGCACGACAGGAAGTGGCTGCGTGCAGCCAGGCGCCGTGACCGCAGGCCCTCATCCCGTCCGGCGGGCAAGTTCAACGCCGGTCAGAAGGTGTACGCGGCGTGGATCGCGGGCGCGGTGCTGGTGATGCTGGCGACCGGGCTGCTGATGTGGTTCACGCATCTGACGCCGCTGGTGTGGCGTACGAGCGCCACCTTCGTGCACGACTGGCTGTCGCTGGCCGTCGGCATCGTGCTGGCCGGACACATCGGAATGGCGCTCGCCGACCCGGAGGCACGGAGGGGTATGCGTACCGGGTCGGTCGAGCGCCCGTGGGCGAAGCGGGAGCACCCGCTGTGGCTGAACGACGATCAGCCGAAGGATGACCGGCCGAAGGGGAGTCGGAGCAAAGCCGGAGGACGGCTAGAGGACGAGTGACAGCAGGAGCACGAAGCCGATCCCGCTCACGGAGATGATGGTCTCCATCACCGACCAGGTCTTGATCGTCTGGCCGACGCTCATCCCGAAGTACTCCTTCACCAGCCAGAATCCGGCATCGTTCACATGGCTGAAGAAGAGCGAGCCCGCGCCGATCGCCAGCACCAGCAGAGAGGCGTGGGCGGTCGACATGTCGGCGGCCAGCGGCGCGACCAAACCGGCGGCCGAGATCGTCGCCACCGTCGCCGAGCCGGTCGCGAGCCGGATGGCCACCGCGATCAGCCAGGCCAGCAGCAGCGCCGGGATCGACCAGTCCTCGGAGAAGTCCAGGATCATCTGGCCCACGCCGACGTCGATCAGCGTCTGCTTGAAGCCGCCGCCCGCGCCGACGATCAGCAGGATGCCCGCGATCGGGGCGAGCGACTTCTCGACGGTCGACGAGATGCGCTCCTTGGTGAACCCTGCGGCGCGGCCCAGCGTGAACATTCCGACGATCACGGCGGCGAGCAGCGCGATCAACGGCGAGCCGATGACGTCCGTGACGCGCTGGACGCCGTTCTCCTTGTCGTCGACGACGATGTCCACCAGCGCCTTGACCAGCATCAGGACGACCGGCAGCAGCACGGTGGCGACGGTCGCGCCGAAGCCGGGACGGCGCTCCAGGTCCTCGGAGGGGCGCGCAGGGATCATCCGCTCGGGAGCCTGGATGTCCACCCAGCGGGCTGCGTACCGGGAGAAGACCGGACCCGCGATGATCACGGTCGGGATGGCGACCAGCACACCGAGCGCCAGCGTGACACCGAGGTTGGCGCCGATGGCGTCGATCGCCACCAGCGGGCCGGGGTGCGGCGGAATCAGACCGTGCATCACGGAAAGACCGGCGAGCGCCGGGATACCGATCCGCATCAGCGAGTAGTTGCCGCGCTTGGCGACGAGCAGCACCACCGGGATCAGCAGCACGATGCCGACCTCGAAGAAGAGCGGCAGCCCGATCACCGACGCGATCAGCACCATCGCCCAGGGCATGGCGCGCCCGCCGGCCTTGGCGAGGATCGTGTCGACTATCTGGTCGGCGCCGCCGGAGTCGGCGAGCAGCTTGCCGAGGATCGCACCGAGCGCGATCAGCACCCCCACACCGGCGACCGTGTTGCCGAGTCCGATGGTGAAGCTGGTGATGGCCTTGTCCAGGGGCGCCCCGGCGAACGCGCCGAGCGCGAGCGAGCCGATGGTCAGCGCCAGAAAGGCGTGCACCTTGAACTTGGTGATGAGCAGGACGATGACGGCGATGCCCGCGAGTACGGCGATGCCAAGCTGTGCGTTGCCGGCCGAAGTGATCGTTTCGGTGGCGTCCGCTGCCAGCGTCTCGACGCTGAGACTGGTCACGGTGGCGATTCCTCAGTTCTCGAGCCGGCGCAGCACGGCGACGGCCCGTTCGGTGATTTCTTCGGGGGTGCCGGACACATCGACGGAGACGCCCGCCTCGTCGTCCCCCAGCGGCTGCAGCGTGGCGAACTGCGAATCCAGCAGCGCCGCGGGCATGAAGTGGCCCTTGCGCTCCGACATCCGCTGCTCGATGAGCTCGCGGTCGCCGGTGAGGTGGAGGAAGACGGCGTCCGGTGCGGCTGCCCGCAGCCGGTCCCGGTAGCTCCGCTTGAGTGCGGAGCTGGAGACGACTCCGCCGAGCCCCGCCCGGTCGTGCGCCCAGGTCCCGATCGCATCGAGCCAGGGCCACCGGTCCGCATCGTCCAGGGGAGTCCCGGCCGACATCTTGGCGATGTTCGCCGGGGGATGGAAATCGTCGCCCTCGGCGTACGGGACGCCCAGTGCGGCGGCGAGCAGGGGACCGATCGTGGTCTTGCCGGTGCCTGCCACGCCCATCACCACGACGACGTGGGGGGTGCTCATTACGTGCCTCGCTGTCTTCGTCGACATCGGTCCGTCGCGCTACTGAAACCCATTAGGTACGACGTATTCAAGAGGTCGAGACCCAAACGTCATACTTTTTGTTCCCGAACCGTGCCCCGTACGCTTGCCCCATGACCACCGAAGGCCAGGGGCTTCATACGCATGTACTGGACACCCTCGGCCTCGCGATCACCGCGGGCGAATACCCCCAGGGCAGCGTTCTGCGCACCGACGAAGTGGCGCAGCGCTTCGACGTCTCGCGCACCGTCGTCCGCGAAGTGGTCCGCGTCCTCGAGTCGATGCACCTCGTGCAGTCCCGGCGCCGTGTCGGTGTGACCGTGCGCCCCACCGAGGAGTGGAACGTCTATGACCCGCGGGTCATCCGCTGGCGTCTCGCCGGGGCCGACCGCCCGCGCCAGCTGCGCTCCCTCACCGTTCTGCGCTCCGCGATCGAGCCGGTCGCGGCCGGTCTGGCCGCCCGCAACGCCACCCCCGAGCAGTGCGCCGAACTCACCGAGTGCGCGCTCGGCATGGTCGCCACCTCACGCGGCCACCAGCTGGAGCGCTATCTGGAGCACGACATCGCCTTCCACCGCGTCGTGCTGAACGCCTCCGGCAATGAGATGTTCGCGCGGCTCGGCGATGTGGTGGCCGAGGTGCTCGCGGGGCGTACGCATCACCAGGTGATGTTCGACGACCCCGATCCGGCGGCCGTGACCCTGCATGTCCAGGTGGCCGAGGCGGTCCGTGAGGGCGATGCCGCGCGGGCCGAGGAGATCACCCGCCAGATCGCTGTCGGGGCGCTCGCCGAGCTGGACGTGCTGGCTCCCTGAGCCTCCGGCGGGGCGCGGTCCCCGATTGGCGCGTCCCTCAATGACCTTGGTTTACTGCGCCGTAACCTCTGAAACACCTCAGATCTATTCCTGCGTGACCTTGGCCACTGCCAGAATCGCAGGGTTGCCTTGATTATGTGCCGTCGGGCCATGGCACGGTGACAACCCCCCCACCGGCCACGGCCGGGACCGCCCATCCTCCCCTCACGAAGGCGAACCCCTCCATGAGTGACCGCACCACCGCGGCCGAAACGCTCGCCGCCGGGGCTCCGGCGAAGAGCGCCCCGCACGTCGACGCAGGCGACGCCGGCTACAGCAAGGACCTCAAGTCCCGCCACATCAACATGATCGCGATCGGCGGAGCGATAGGCACCGGCCTGTTCCTCGGAGCGGGCGGCCGGATGGCGGGCGCGGGCCCGTCCCTCGCCATCGCCTACGCGGTCTGCGGTGTCTTCGCCTTCTTCGTCGTCCGCGCGCTCGGCGAACTGGTCCTCTACCGCCCGTCCTCCGGTGCCTTCGTCTCGTACGCCCGTGAGTTCATGGGCGAGAAGGGCGCCTTCGCGGCCGGCTGGCTCTACTTCCTCAACTGGTCGACCACCGCGATCGCCGACATCACCGCGGCCGCCACCTACGTCCACTTCTGGGCCATGTTCAGCGACATCCCGCAGTGGATACTCGCGTTGATCGCCCTCGCGGTCGTCCTCACCGCCAACCTCATCTCGGTGAAGTACTTCGGCGAGATGGAGTTCTGGTTCGCGATCATCAAGGTCGCCGCGCTCGTCGCCTTCATGCTGGTCGGCATCTTCCTGGTGGTCACCCAGCACCCGATCGACGGCCACACCCCCGGCTTCTCCACCATCACCGACAACGGCGGCATCTTCCCGATGGGCATGCTGCCGATGCTGCTGGTGATCCAGGGCGTCGTCTTCGCGTACGCCTCCGTCGAGCTGTGCGGCGTGGCAGCGGGCGAGACCGAGTCCCCCGAGAAGATCATGCCCAAGGCGATCAACTCGATCATGTGGCGCGTGGGTCTGTTCTACGTCGGCTCGGTGGTGCTGCTCGCACTGCTCCTCCCGTACACGGCGTACTCCGGCGACCAGAGCCCGTTCGTCACCGTCATGGACAAGCTCGGCGTCCCGGGCGCGGCCGGCGTGATGAACCTCGTCGTGCTGACCGCCGCCCTGTCCAGCCTGAACTCCGGCCTGTACTCCACCGGCCGCATCCTGCGCTCGATGGCGCTGTCGGGCTCCGCGCCCAAGTTCACCGGCCGGATGAACAAGGGCCAGGTTCCCTACGGCGGCATCCTGCTGACCGCGGGCTTCGGTGTCCTCGGCGTCGCGCTCAACTACAAGATGCCCGGCCGGGCCTTCGAGATCGTCCTGAACTTCGCCTCGATCGGCATTCTCGGCACCTGGGGCATGATCATGCTCTGCTCGCTGCTGTTCTGGCACCGTGCGCAGGACGGCCGGGTCACCCGCCCCTCCTACCGGCTGCCCTGGGCCCCGTACACCCAGATCGTCACGCTGTTCTTCCTCGCCGGCGTGGTCTTCCTGATGTGGTGGGGCGGCGGTGTGGGCCGTACGACGGTGATGTTCCTGCCGCTGATCGCGGCGGCGCTGGTCGGCGGCTGGTTCGTCGTCCGCGGCCGCGTGAACGCCATCGCGGCACAGCGCCAGGACGCCTGACGCCCCTTTGCGCCCAACCAGAGCCGCTCTAGCGGAGTTGGGTTGCTCGCCGCGAGGGTTGCTCAACCGATGGTTACGGTCGCTCCGCGGGGCGGCCGGGCCATCGGGTCAGCCGCAGGCGGCTCTCGAAGCGGCACGGCTCTCCCGTCACCGGATCGGTGAACTCCAGCACCTTCGCGAGGAGTTGCAGCGGCCGGGAGTAGTCGTCGGGCCCCGGCTCCCGGACGAGCGGATAGACCGGGTCGTTCAGGAGCGGCAGCCCGAGGCTGTTCATATGGACCCGCAGCTGATGGGTGCGGCCGGTGGCCGGCAGCAGCCGGTACCGGCCGAGCCCGCCCCGGTGCTCAAGCAGTTCGATCCGGCTCTCGCTGTTCGGCTCGCCCGGCTCCTCGCGAGCCGCCATCACCCCGCGCTCCTTCACGATCCGGCTGCGTACGGTCGCGGGCAGGACGACAGCCGGGTCGTACGGCGCCACCGCCTCGTACTCCTTGCGCACCAGCCGGTCCCGGAACAGCGTCTGGTACGACCCCCGGTCCCCGGGCCGTACGACGAAGAGCGCGAGCCCCGCCGTCAGCCGGTCGAGCCGGTGCGCGGGCTGCAGCTCGGGCAGTTCAAGATCGCGGCGCAGCCGGGCCAGCGCCGTCTCGGTGATGTGCCGGCCGCGCGGGGTGGTGGCGAGGAAGTGCGGCTTGTCGGCGATCACCAGACGCTCGTCGCGGTGGACGATCCCGACCTCGAAGGGCACGCGCTCCTCGGGTGCGAAATCCCGGTGGAACCAGAGATACCGCCCGGCGGTGTACGGCTCGTCCGCGGCGACCGGACCGTCCGTGGAGACGATGCGCCCCTCCCGGAACAGGGCATCGACCTTGTCCGCCCCGATGGCATCGGCGTACCGCGCGAGGAGATGGTCGTACACCGTCCTCCACGCACCGTCCGGATCGGCGGGCAGCCGCAGCCGCACCGGATCGATCCCGTCGCGCTGGGGGAGCGGCGCGGGCGGGGCCTTGTGTCTGCGTCTCACCGACGTGACTGTATGCGCACCGCCTTGCGGACCGGCGGAACGAGAAGATCCCCACGGGAATCCGTGGGGATCTTGGTGGTGTCCGAGGGGGGACTTGAACCCCCACGCCCGATAAAGGGCACTAGCACCTCAAGCTAGCGCGTCTGCCATTCCGCCACCCGGACAAGGTGTCTGTCTCGCGGCCCTGGGCCGTTCCGACGTGGAAAACCATAGCAAACATTCGGACGTGCCCGATCACGCCCCAGTCCTTGTGACGGGCGCATGACGGCGGACAGCCGCCCTTGGGGTCCGGGCCCGCTCGCGGCAGGATGAGGGGGAACCACCAGCAGCGACAGTGGGAGGAATCAGCGTGAGCGAGTCGAACACGGCCCGTACCGTCTCGGGCGAGGACGAGGTCGTGGACCTCTGTCGTGAGCTGATCCGCATCGACACCAGCAACTACGGCGACCATTCGGGGCCGGGGGAGCGGGGCGCCGCGGAGTACGTCGCGGAGAAGCTCGCCGAGGTCGGACTCGATCCGAAGATCATCGAGTCCCACAAGGGGCGGGCCTCCACGGTCGCCCGCATCGAGGGCGAGGACCCGTCGAGGCCCGCGCTGCTCATCCACGGTCACCTCGACGTCGTACCGGCGAACGCGGACGACTGGACCCACCACCCCTTCTCCGGCGAGATCGCCGACGACTGCGTCTGGGGCCGGGGCGCGGTCGACATGAAGGACATGGACGCGATGACCCTCGCGGTCGTACGGGACAGGCTGCGCAGCGGCCGCAAGCCCCCGCGCGACGTCGTGCTGGCCTTCCTCGCCGACGAGGAGGCGGGCGGCACTTACGGCGCACGGCATCTCGTCGACAAGCACCCCGACCTCTTCGAGGGTGTCACCGAGGCCATCGGTGAGGTCGGCGGCTTCTCCTTCACAGTGAACGAGAATCTGCGGCTCTATCTCGTCGAGACGGCGCAGAAGGGCATGCACTGGATGCGCCTCACCGTCGAGGGCACCGCGGGGCACGGGTCGATGACCAACAACGACAACGCCATCACCGAGCTGTGCGAGGCCGTCGGCCGGCTCGGGCGGCACAAGTGGCCGGTCAGGATGACCAAGACCGTACGGTCGTTCCTGGACGAGCTCTCCGACGCTCTCGGCACGCCGCTCGACCCGGAGGACATGGACGCGACGCTCGCCAAGCTCGGCGGCATCGCGAAGATGATCGGCGCGACCCTGCGCAACTCCGCCGCCCCCACCATGCTGGGCGCGGGCTACAAGGTGAACGTCATCCCCGGGCAGGCCACCGCCCACGTCGACGGGCGCTTCCTGCCGGGGTACGAGGAGGAGTTCCTGGCCGACCTCGACCGGCTGCTCGGCCCGCGGGTCAAGCGGGAGGACGTGCACGACGACAAGGCGCTGGAGACCAGCTTCGACGGAGATCTGGTGGATGCGATGCAGGTCGCGCTCAAGGCCGAGGACCCCATCGCCCGGGCCGTTCCGTACATGCTCTCCGGCGGCACCGACGCCAAGTCGTTCGACGATCTGGGCATCCGCTGCTTCGGCTTCGCGCCGCTCAAGCTGCCGCCGGAGCTGGACTTCGCGGGAATGTTCCACGGGGTCGACGAGCGAGTGCCCGTCGACGGTCTGAAGTTCGGTGTGCGGGTGCTCGACCGCTTCCTGGACCGGTGCTAGCCCTCGGGCTCAAATCTGCTGAAACGAAACTCCAATAATCGTCAGTGCGTGCGCACTTGACTGAAAAGAGTGAAAGAAAGCATGGGCTCGTAGCCCCCCTGCCTCCTCCTCGTTACAGGTGGTGCGGTCCGCGGCTGGGACCGCATTGCCAACAAGGAGGAATAATGATCAAGAAGGTCGTCGCTGCTGCGGCTGCCACTGGCGGTCTGGTGCTCGCGGGTGCGGGTATGGCCATGGCCGATGCGGGTGCCCAGGGTGCCGCTGTGCACTCTCCCGGCGTGCTCTCCGGAAACGTCGTGCAGGTGCCCGTCCACGTGCCGGTGAACGTGTGCGGCAACACGGTCTCCGTGATCGGGCTGCTGAACCCCGCCTTCGGCAACTACTGCGTCAACCACTGACGTTGCGACTCGGCCCGTAAGGGCTTGGGTTTGAACCCGGGCGGTCCCGGAGTGCGCGCCATGCACTCCGGGGCCGTCGGGCATTCCGGCCCCGGGCCCGACGTCCGGGAATTCCTGAAGCGGAAAGCAGGGAATCACCTATGCGGCAGTTCACTCGCAAGGGTCTGATCACAGTGGCAGCTGCGGGCGGGGTACTCGCCCTCGGCGGCGGTTATGCCCAGGCAGATGCCGGGGCGCACGGAGGCGCATCGAATTCGCCGGGCGTCGCGTCCGGAAATTCGGTCCAGGTTCCGGTTCACATTCCCGTCAATGCGTGCGGGAACACCATCAATGTTGTCGCGCTGCTCAACCCGGCGTTCGGCAACCACTGCAGCAACGTCTCCGGCAACGAATCCGACGACGGCGGGTACGGCGGCGGCGGCTCCGACGACGGCGGGTACGGCGGTGGCTCCGGCTCCGACGGCGGCGGGTACGGCGGTGGCTCCGACTCCGACGGCGGCGGGTACGGCGGTGGCTCCGACTCCGGCGGTGGGGCCCACGCCGGAGGGGGGACCAGCGACTCTCCGGGCGTCGGCTCGGGGAACAACATCCAGGCCCCCGTCGACGTCCCCGTGAACGCCTGCGGGAACTCCATCACCATCGGCGGCCTGCTCAACCCCACGTTCGGCAACGACTGCGACAACAACGGCGGGGGCCACACACCGCCCGGTCACCCCGATGAGCCCGGTAACCCCGGCCACCCGGACGAGCCCAAGAACCCCAGTCACCCCAGCACGCCGCACGTGCCGAACGCTCCTGGCGCACATTCCGTCACACCGCCCAAGGGCACTGAGCAGCTCGCGCAGACCGGTTCCGGTCCGCTCGGCATGCTGGTCCCGGCCGGTGCCGGTTTGCTGCTGGCGGGAGCGGTGCTCTTCCGCCGCGCCCGCGCCTCCGCGTAACCACGCGATCACCACGCGGCAAGGCCGTACGAAGCTGTACGAATGCGCATGAAACGGAGCGGGTCCCGCGGTCGAGGGGCCCGCTCCGTTTCACTCAGTCGTCACCAGGTGGCGCGCACCTGACGAATGATGCGTCGGCGCAACCGCACTCTGCGGCTGCCGTCCCGGCGCAGACTCAGTCGGTCCAACTCCCAGTGTCCGTACTCGGCATGGTCGGTCAGCAGACGGGTCGCTTCCTTGCGGGAGACCCCGCGCGGGACGTACACGTCGACAAATTCGTATTCCGGCATCGCATCTATTGTGCGGGCAGAGCCCCAGTACGGATAGCGTCTGCACTATGTCTGATGCTGCGCAGCCCACCGCTGCCGAGGTACGTGCCGCCGCCGAGGCGGTCAAAGCCGCACTGGACCGTCACCTCACGGCGGTCGAGAACCGCACGGGTGAGGACGACCCGGCCGTTTACGACGCGTTCAACGCCCTTGCCGCGGCGGCGGAGGCGTACGACGAACGCCTTTATGACCGCTACGACGAGGTGACGCCTTTCGAGATCCCGGGCGCGGACGATTCCCTGCCGCCCTACGCGGGTCCCGAGGAGCCGAACGCGCTCAGCGTGCTCATTCGCCGGGACTACGCGGTGGTCGAGCCGCAGCGGCTGCTCGCACAGGCACAGCGCATCGCCGATCTGGACCCAGAGGAGGACCGCCCGGAGAACGTCCCGGTGGTCGGTACGAGCGTGCATGCGGCGCTCGGCGTGCTCTTCGGGGAGTACGAACCGGATGAAATCGCCTCCCGGCACAAGGAATTCGGCCTGGAGGAGGGCGACTCCACGCTGTGGGTGTCGGCCGCGGACGATCTTCCGGAGCCGGGGGAGTGGCTGAGCACGCCCTTCGACCAGGCGGATCCGCAGCGGGTGGTGTGCCGCTTCGACGTGAGCTCGGTCTTCGACGAGGACGAACTGGGCGAGGACCTCGACGACCTCGACGAGGTGGAGTCCTGACCGGGCTCGCGGTTGATCTGTAGCGCAGGCCCCCGTCGCCTCCCGGCGGCGGGGGCCTCGCGTCTTCCCGTCTACGGCGTCGGGGCGAGCAGCCCTTCGAGCAGGGTCCGCAGCCGGGTCGTACGGTCCTGGGACGGGATCTCCGCCACCGCACGCGGCAGTGCCTGGTCCACGCCGTGCACCACCGACAGATGACGCTCGCCGCGGCTGAACGCGGTGTAGACCCACGGCCGGCTCAGCCCCTGCGCCGCGTCACCCGGCAGCACCACCACCGCCGCGGGCCAGCGCATCCCCGCGGCCTGGTGAGCGGTGAGCGCCCAGCCGTGGCGCACTGCCGAATCGACCCGCTCCTTCGGTACGACGACGGGCGTGCCCTCGCAGTCCAGGTGCAGGCCGTCGGCGTCCGCCGAGACGACGGTGCCCGCAAGCGTCCGGCCGAGCGCCGGGGCATAGGCGACCCGGTCGCCCGGGTCGAAGCCGCCGAACCGGCCGGGACCGGGGTTCAGCCGCTGCTTGAGTGCCACGTTGAGCGCGCGGGTTCCGGCGGAGCCGCCGTGCCCGACGGTGATCACCTGGGTCTGCTCCGGCGGCACCCCGATGGCCCGCGGCACCGAGTCCGCGACGAGCTGGACCGTACGGTGGACCGCCTCGCCCGCGTCCCGCACGGGGACGATGACGACCTCCTTGCCGGCCGCCTCCACCTGGTTGAGCTCGCCGATCCCGATGCCCGACACCAGCTCCCCGATCGGGCCGGGGTCCGGCGTCCGGGAGGCGATCTGCGGGCACACCCCGGCTGCCAGCACATCCGCGAACACCCGGCCCGCGCCCGCCGACCACAGCACACCGGGGTCGCCGCTCAGCACCAGACGGCTTACGTCCGGCATCGACTCGACCAGCATCGCGGCGGTCTCCACATCCAGCTGCGGCGCGTCCAGCACCACCAGCAGGTCGAGTGCGAACGCCCCGTCCTCGTCCCTGCCCGGCCCCTCCGAGCCGGAGAGCAGCCCGGCGACGGTGACCGCGGCGGGACCGAGCCGCCTGCTGCCGTTCTCGCTGTGGACCGCGATCACCGCGCGAAGCCCCAGCGCCTCGGCGGCCTCGGCCAGCGCGACCGGTTCGGCGCGTGCCGCCTCGCCGCCGGTGTGCGCGACCAGACCGCTCGCCGCGACAGCGCGGATCAGCTCGCTCGGCTTCGCCGCATCCCATCGGGCGTCGGCGCCTGTCTTCGCCAGCCGCGCCAGGCCGTCCGCGAGGCTCTCCTCCGCGAGTGCGTATCGGTCGAGGCCCAGCAGCACCGGCAGGGCGGGCTGCTCGGATGCTTCTTCCCCCTCCGCCGCCTGCTCGATCTCCTCCACGCCGTCCTGGAAGACCAGTACGGCGCCCTCGGCGATGGCCTGCTGCAATGCCTCGTCCGGATCCGGCACCGACCGCTCGGCCAGCGCACCGCGCACGGCCGACGACTCCAGTGCGGTATGCCCCCGCAGCGCCGCGCGCTCCAACTGCCAGTTGACCAGGGCCGTCGCCCGGCGCTCGTCTCCCGGGCCGCACTCCGCGCCCAGCAGCGCACGGGCGAAACCGTCGGCCTGCTCGGGCCGGACGCCCGGCACCGACAACAGGTGCCACGGGTCCTCGCGCAGAGCGTCCGCGGCCTGCTCCCCGAACGCCTCGGCGACCTGCGCCGCCAGCGCCTCGGGTGCACCGCCCTCGTTCAGCACGGACCGTACGGCGGTGACGGTCTCCGGCGCGGTCGCCCGGGGTGTCCCGGCGGGCTCGGGAACCCGCGGCCCTTCCGGCTCGGCCGCCGCGGGGGCGGGGCGCCTCGGCGCGGGTGCGGGGGAGTCGAAGAAGGCGGTGCCGGACTTCTCGCCGCTCTCCACCGCCCGTACCGCAGCGAGCAGATCGGCGGCCGACCCGCTCAGCTTGGTGCCGGCCTCGATGGGACCCGCCTTCTCGGCCTTCCGCTGCTCGATCCTGGCCCGCAACTCCCGCTGCGCGGCAAGCTCGGCCTCGGCCTCGGACGGCTCGGCCGCCTTCTCGGCCTCACCGGCCCCGGTGTCCGCCGAGCCCTCCTCGGGCGCGGTGGCCTCAGCGGTGTCGTCGGCGGTGGCGTCCGCAGCCTCGGTGGCGTCCGCGGCCTCGGTGGCGTCCGCGGCCTCGGGCGCGTCCGGCTCGGTCACAGCGTGCTCCAGTCCTGGTCGGGGTATCGGTGCACGGGCGCCGACACATCGTCGAGCGCCTGGCAGATCTCGTCAGGAAGACTAAGCGTCTCCACTGACAATGCGGCCGTGAGCTGCTGCGCGTTACGCGCGCCGACGATCGGCGCCACCACTCCCGGCCGGTCCCGCACCCACGCCAGCGCCACCTGGAGCGTCGTCGCCGCAAGACCGTCCGCCGCCGTCGCCACTGCATCCACGATGCTGCTCGCCGCCTCGTCGAGATAGGGCTCCACGAACGGCGCCAACTGCTCAGAAGCACCCCGCGAATCCGCCGGAGTCGCGTGCCGGTACTTCCCCGTCAGCACCCCGCGGCCGAGCGGCGACGAGGGCAGGAGCCCGACGCCCAGGTCGAGCGCCGCGGGCAGCACCTCCCGCTCGATCCCCCGCTGCAGCAGGGAGTACTCCATCTGCGTACTCGCAAGTCGCGTCCGCACGCCCGGCGATGCCAGCTGCCAGGTCGCCGCCTTCGCCAGCTGCCAGCCGCAGAAGTTCGACACGCCCGCATAGCGCGCACGCCCGCTGCTCACCGCGATGTCCAGCGCCTGGAGCGTCTCCTCCAGAGGGGTCTCCGGATCGAAGGCGTGGACCTGCCACAGATCCACATAGTCCGTGCCGAGGCGCTCCAGCGAGGCGTCCAGCGCGGCGAGCAGATGCCCCCGCGAGCCGTCGAAGCGCCGGTCCGGATCCGGCACGCTGCCCGCCTTCGTCGCTATGACCAGATCGCGCCTCGGCACGAGCCGCTCGACGAGCTGCCCCAGCAGATACTCGGCATCCCCGCCGCCGTACACATCGGCGGTGTCGACCAGCGTGCCGCCCGCCTCCCAGAACGCCTTCAACTGGTCGGCAGCGTCATGCTCATCGGTGTCCCGGCCCCATGTCAGGGTGCCGAGCCCGATCCGGGACACGCGCAGGCCGGTACGGCCGAGATGCCTCTGCTCCATGGGCGCTGAGATTACTGGCCATGGGCCCACCCTGAGAGAGCCTGTGGACAACCTCCCCCTGCCGGATAGCCCGAACCCGCGCTAGAGTCCCCGGAACAGGGACGTTACTGATCAGTAAGAGGGAGCGGTTATGCGGCTCGGCATCAACCTCGGCTACTGGGGCGCTGGGATGGACGGCGACAATCTCGCGGTCGCCAAGGAGGCCGACAAGCTCGGCTACGACGTCTGCTGGGCCGCCGAGGCGTACGGCTCCGACGCCCCCACCGTCCTCACCTGGGTCGCCGCGCAGACCGAACGCATCGACGTCGGCTCGGCCATCATGCAGATCCCGGCCCGCCAGCCCGCCATGACCGCGATGACCGCCGCAACGCTCGACTCCCTCTCCGGCGGCCGCTTCCGCCTCGGCCTCGGCGTCTCGGGCCCGCAGGTCTCCGAGGGCTGGTACGGAGTCAAGTTCGACAAGCCGCTCGCCCGCACCCGTGAGTACGTCGAGATCGTCCGCAAGGCGATGGCCCGCGAGCGCCTTTCGTACGAGGGCGAGCACTGGACGCTTCCGCTGCCGGACGGTCCGGGCAAGCCGATCAAGCTCACCGTGCACCCGCAGCGCGAGCACATCCCGCTCTACATCGCTGCGATCGGCCCCAAGAACCTTGAGCAGACCGGTGAGATCGCGGACGGCGCGCTGCTGATCTTCCCGTCCGCCGACCACCTCGAGGACACCGCGATCAAGTACCTGCGGGCGGGCCGCGAGAAGGCCGGACTGACGATGGAGGGCTTCGACGTGTGTCCGACGCTGCCGCTCGCGGTCGGCGACGACGTCAACGGTCTTGCCGACATGTTCCGTCCGTACACCGCGCTGTACGTCGGCGGGATGGGCAGCCGAAAGCAGAACTTCTACAACCAGCTTGCGCAGCGCATGGGTTACGAGAAGGAAGCGGCCGAGATCCAGGACAAGTACCTGTCCGGCGACAAGGCGGGCGCGGCGGCGGCGGTTCCGCACCAGCTGATCGACCAGACGACACTGCTGGGCTCGGTGGAGCGGATCGCCGAGCGGATGCAGGCGTACGCCTCGGCCGGAGTCACGACGCTGACGCTGGCCCCGGCCGGCTTCACACTCGACGAACGCCTCACCGCGCTTCGCGCGGGCACGGAGGCCATGGAGCGCGCCGACCTGGCGTAAAGTCCCCGGCCGATCGCCTGCCTGCGCCCACTGGCCGTGGTGCCCGGGTGACCATCTGGGCCGCCCCGGCCCCGGGAAAGCCGAAAACAAGCCTGCGGCCGTGGTGGGGGCTCGGGGGGTCTTCCCCGCCACGGCCGTCATGCAGCACAACGCCCGACAGCCCCTCCGGGTTACTCCCCGGACCCGCTTCGTGGCGCGGATCGCCGTCGTCCGTTCGGCCGAGTTGTACGACGTACCTGTTGCCTCGCCTCCCGTACCGCATTTGACTCTTTATTTGCGGACATCTTCGTGGAGGTGCAGTGATGCTTTCGGCTCGAAGTCTTTTCCAGGAAATCGTCGACAGCGACGACGCCTTCCAGCTCTTCTGCTCGATCGCCGCCAGCGGGGAGGCGCAGGGCGGCTGGGAGAACGGCCGCATCGCCGCCCTCGTACCCGAGAGCATGCATGCCCTCGCACCCAAGATCGCCCGCCACGGCGCCGACGAGGACAAGCACGGCAGACTCTTCAACGCCCTGCTCAAGAAGCGGCATCTGGAGCCGGTGCCCGTCCCGCCCGAGACCGACTACACGATGCTGCTCGAGAAGCAGGGCATCGGGCTCACCCACGAAAAGCTCCGCCGCGACGAGCCGCTGACCGAGAACGACATCGTCGTCTATCTCTCGCACAGCCGGGTCACCGAGCAGCGCGCCGCCGACCAGATGGACATGCTGGTGAAGTGCTTCGGCGACCACCCCGAGCTGGGCAAGACCATCACCATGATCTGCAACGACGAGGACAACCATCTGGCGTACTGCCACGAGGAGTTGCTCCGCCTGGCCGCCGCGGGTCACGGCCACACCATCCAGCGGGTCCTGCGCGAGAGCGCCCTCGCCGAGATCAGGGTCTACCGCGATGTCAGCCTCGCCGTGATGGACCACATGGGACGGCTGCTGCACTGGCCCCGGCCCAAGTCCGCCGCGCTGGCCGCGGGGATCCACGCGATGTACGGCTACGAACGCCTCGCCGGCTGGCACCGGATGGTCGGCCTGCGGATGCCGGTGCGCCGGGGCGCGCTGGACGGGCCGCCCGCCGCCGCTCCCGCCTTCTGACGGCCGGGCAACAGTAGATCTTCTACAGCCAGCCGCGGCGCTTGAACAGCCTGAACAGGCCGTACACCACCCCGGCCATCAGCAGCACCACCACGGGATACGCCCACACCCAGCGCAGCTCAGGCATGTGGTCGAAGTTCATGCCGTAGATCCCGGCGACCATCGTGGGGACCGCGACCATGGCCGCCCACGCCGAGATCTTCCGCATGTCGTCGTTCTGCCGCACGCCCATCTGCGCGAGATGGGCCGACAGGACGTCAGACAGCAGCCGGTCCAGGCCGTCCACCTGCTCGTTCGCTCGCGTCAGATGGTCGTTGACGTCCCGGAAGAAGGGTTGCGAGTGCTCGTGGACGAACGGCACGCCCATGCTCGCGAGGCGGGCCATCGGAGCCGCCAGCGGAGCCGCCGCGCGACGGAACTCCAGCACCTGCCGCTTGAAGGTGTAGATCCGCACCGCGCTGTTGCGCGAGTCACCGCCGGAGGGGGCGAAGACCTCGGTCTCCAGCTCCTCCAGGTCCACCTGGAGCTCGGCGGCCACATCGATGTAGTGGTCGACCACGGCGTCGCTGATCGCGTACAGGACCGCCGTCGGGCCGTGCTTGAGCACCTCGGGCTCCGCCTCCAGACGCAGCCGAACGGCGTGCAACGGCGCGCTTTCACCGTGCCGCACGGTCACCACGAACGAGTCACCGATGAAGACCATCAGCTCGTCGGTGGTGACGGTGTCGCTCGCCGGGTCGTACACCACCGGCTTGAGCACGACGAACAGCGAGTCGTCGTACACCTCCAGCTTGGGGCGCTGGTGTGCATCGAGCGCGTCCTCCACGGCCAGCGAATGCAGCCCGAACTCCGCCGAGACATGGTCGAACTCCTTCTCGGTCGGCTCGTAGAGACCGATCCAGAGGAAGGCGTCACCGGTGGCCCGTGCCTCGGCCAGAGCATCGGAGAAGTCGGACGGGCCCTCGGTCCGGCGCCCGTCACGATAGATGGCACAGTCCACGATCACGTTGGGCATTCTTCCCCGCGCGCGGCCCGGGCGCACCCCTCGGCGCGGGTCGGCCTAGGCTGACCGGCATGGCCACGCTGATCCTCGTACGCCACGGACGCTCCACCGCCAACACGGCGGGAGTGCTCGCCGGCTGGACTCCCGGCGTCTTCCTCGACGAGCGCGGCGCCGCGCAGGCGGCCGCGCTGCCGGAACGACTCGCCGATGTGCCGCTCGCCGCGGCCGTCAGCAGCCCGCTGGAGCGCTGTGTGCAGACGCTGCAGCCGCTCCTCGACGCCCGGCCCGGACTGGAGCTCCAGACCGACGAGCGGATCGGCGAGTGCCACTACGGCGACTGGTCCGGTCGCAAGCTCGCCGAGCTCGCCGACGAGCCGCTGATGGAGGTCGTGCAGCAGCACCCGTCCTCCGCGGCGTTCCCCGGCGGCGAATCCATGCGGGCGATGCAGGCGCGCGCCGTCGACGCCGTACGCGAATGGAACGCGCGCGTGGAGGCCGCGCACGGCGAGGACGCCGCGTATGTGATGTGCTCGCACGGCGACATCATCAAGTCCCTGGTGGCCGACGCGCTCGGCATGCATCTCGACCTCTTCCAGCGGGTTCATGTGGAGCCGTGTTCCATCACCGCGATCCGTTACACACGCACCCGTCCGTTCCTTCTGCGGCTCGGTGACACCGGGGACTTCGGCGCGCTGGTGCCGCGCGGGAACGGCGGTGGCGGGGCCGGAGTCGTCGGAGGCGGCGCGGGCGCACCGTGATCGCTGGGCGCAGTAGGGTGGACGGGCCGAAAACCCTTATGGCCGCTCGACAGTCCACGCAACCGACCGACCCCGAGATCCCGAGGGAGACAGAACGTGTCCCGTCAGGTGTTCCTGTACGACCCGCCGGACCGCTTCGTGGCCGGTACGGTCGGGCTGCCTGGACGCCGTACGTTCTTCCTGCAGGCTTCGGCCTCAGGACGCGTCACCAGCGTGGCCCTGGAGAAGACCCAGGTGGCCGCGCTCGCCGAGCGGATCGACGAGCTGCTGGACGAGGTCGTACGCCGCACCGGGGGCAATGCGCCGGTCCCGGCCGTCGCGCCCGCGGATGTGTCGGACACGGCGCCGCTGGACGCTCCGGTCGAGGAGGAGTTCCGGGTCGGCACGATGGCGCTCGCCTGGGACGGCGAGGAACAGCGCATGATCGTCGAGGCTCAGGCGCTGGTTGAGCTGGACGCGGAGTCCGAGGAGGACCTCGCTGAGGCCGAGGAGCGGCTGCTCCAGGACGAGGAGAACGGCCCGCCGATGCTGCGCGTCCGCCTGAGCGGCGCGCAGGCCAGGGCCTTCGCCAAACGCGCGCTGGACGTGGTGAACGCCGGCCGGCCGCCGTGCCCGCTGTGCAGCCTGCCGCTCGATCCGGAAGGACACGTATGCCCGCGCCAGAACGGATACCGCCGCGGAGTCTGACGGCGCTCGACCTCCTCACCAAGGGTGAGCTCAGCGTGCGCGGACGGGTCCGCGAGGCGTCCAACGCGGTGCTGTACTGCACGGTCTCGTACGAGGGCGAACAGGCCCACTGCGTGTACAAGCCGGTCGCCGGGGAGCGGCCGTTGTGGGACTTCCCGGACGGGACGCTGGCGCAGCGCGAGGTGGCGGCGTACGAGATCTCCGAGGCGACGGGGTGGGGTCTGGTCCCGCCGACGGTCCTGCGGGACGGGCCGTACGGCGAGGGCATGGTCCAGCTCTGGATCGAGGCCGACCCCGAGCAGTCCCTGCTCGCCCTTGTCGAGGACGAGGAGCCGGGAGACGGCTGGAAGGCGGTCGGCTTCGCGGAGGTGGGCGAGGGGCGTACGGCGCTGCTGGTCCACGCGGACGACGCACGGCTGCGGCGGCTCGCGGTGCTGGACGCGGTGATCAACAACGGCG
Source organism: Streptomyces sp. NPDC005408 (assembly GCF_040606445.1). Taxonomy (NCBI): domain Bacteria; kingdom Bacillati; phylum Actinomycetota; class Actinomycetes; order Kitasatosporales; family Streptomycetaceae; genus Streptomyces; species Streptomyces sp. NPDC005408. The sequence goes on from NZ_JBEXEX010000037.1 coordinate 55,888, forward strand.
ACCGCAAGGGCGGGCATCTGCTGCCGACGGCGGACGGTCATCTGTACGCGATCGACCACGGGGTCACGTTCAACGTGGACGACAAACTTCGGACGCTGCTGTGGGGGTGGGCGGGGGATCCGCTCCCGGGGGAGACGCTGTCGACCCTGGAGTCCCTGTCGGACGCCCTGTCGCCCCACGACCCGCTGGCCACCCGTCTGGCGCAACTGCTGACGGCGGCGGAGGTGGAGGCGCTGAGGGAGCGGGTGGGGGCGCTGAGGGGGGCGGGGAGGCATCCGGTGCCGTCGGGGGAGTGGCCGGCGATTCCGTGGCCTCCGGTTTAGCCCCCACCCCGCCCCTTCCCGAAACCGGGGCTGCGCCCGGGGCTGACGCCCCCGGACCCCCAGTGCGCCAGCTTCGCGGCGCGAGCCCGGGTACCCGGGCGCGCCGGCTTCGCCGCGCGGCCTACCCGACCGGTCGACGTGGGGCTGACGCCCCCGCGCCCCCAGCACGCCAGCTTCGCGGCGCGGGGTGGCCGACGGCCGTCCATCGGCAAGGGGGCCGCGCAGCGGGTGGAGCCGGGACGTAGAGCGTGATTTGTGGCGCGGGGACGCCCGCACACAGCGGTCCAGCAGAGACGCGCCGTAAATCGTGCAGTCCCGGCGCAACCCCGGAGCGGCCCCAAACGGCGCGCCCGCGCCCCCGGGCAGCCCCGCGCCCCCGGAGCGGCCCCCAAACCCGCACCTCGCGCCACCGGCCAACCCCGCGCCACCGGCCAACCCCGCGCCCCCAGACCGGCCCCAACCCGCACCCCGCCGCACCGGGCAACCCCAAGACCCGAACCCCGACCCGACTCCGGGTCGTATGCGGAAGCGGCGTCCGGTTAGGCTCATGGCATGCATGCCTGGCCCGCTTCTGAGGTCCCCGCCCTGCCCGGCAAGGGCCGCGACCTCCAGATCCACGACACCGCGACCGGTGGTCCTGTGACCCTCGACCCCGGTCCCGTCGCCCGTATCTACGTCTGCGGCATCACACCGTACGACGCGACCCACATGGGTCACGCGGCGACTTACAACGCGTTCGACCTCGTTCAGCGCGTGTGGCTCGACACCAAGCGGCAGGTTCACTACGTCCAGAACGTGACGGACGTCGACGACCCGCTCCTCGAGCGCGCCATCCGCGACGGGCACGACTGGACCGAGCTCGCCGAGCGCGAGACCGCGCTCTTCCGCGAGGACATGACCGCCCTGCGGATGCTTCCGCCGCAGCACTACATCGGCGCCGTCGAGGCCATACCCGGCATCGTGCCGCTCGTCGAGCGCCTTAGGGACGCCGGCGCCGCGTACGAGCTCGAAGGCGACGTGTACTTCTCCGTCGAGTCCGACCCGCACTTCGGTGAGGTGTCGCACTACGACACCGCGGTCATGAAGGCCCTCTCCGCCGAGCGCGGCGGCGACCCCGAGCGCCCCGGCAAGAAGAACCCCCTCGACCCGATGCTCTGGATGGCCGCCCGCGAGGGCGAGCCGAGTTGGGACGGCGGCAGCCTCGGGCGCGGACGGCCCGGCTGGCACATCGAGTGTGTGGCCATTGCCCTCGACCACCTGGGCATGGGCTTCGACGTGCAGGGCGGCGGGTCCGATCTCGCCTTCCCGCACCACGAGATGGGCGCATCGCACGCCCAGGCGCTCACCGGCGAGTACCCCTTCGCCAAGTCGTACGTCCACGCCGGCATGGTCGCCCTGAACGGCGAGAAGATGTCGAAGTCCAAGGGCAACCTCGTCTTCGTCTCCAAGCTGCGCCGCGACGGCGTGGACCCGGCCGCGATACGACTGGCGCTCCTGTCGCACCACTACCGGGCCGAGTGGGAGTGGACCGACCAGGTGCTCCAGGACGCCGTCGAGCGGCTCGGCCACTGGCGCGCTGCCGTGTCCCGGCCCGACGGGCCGTCCGCCGACGCCCTGGTCGAGCAGATCCGCGACGCCCTCGCGAACGACCTCGACGCCCCCGCCGCGCTCGCCGCCGTCGACCGCTGGGCCGCGCTCCAGCAGTCCGAGGGCGGTACGGACGAGGGTGCGCCCGGTCTGGTGTCCCGAGCCGTCGACGCCCTGCTGGGCGTAGCCCTGTAGACCCTCCGGCCGCTCCTGGACGCCAGAAGTCCAGGAGCGGCCGGACATAAGTCCATGGTCGTGTCCGCGACAACGCGCTACACACACGCCCATGAGATCTCCAACACGGTTCAGATCGGCGGTCGTTGCCGCCGTGGTCGGTCTGCTCGCCGCCTTCGCAGCGCCGACAACCGGCGCACAGGCCGAGCCCGCCGACACCACCGTCGGTGACATCACCGGGTTCGCCCACGACGGCGCCGTCTACCGGCTCACCGCCGGCCGCGCCGCCGCCCGCGTCAGCTTCGTCTCCGCCGAGACCTTCCGTATCGAACTCGCCCCGGACGGCGCCTTCACCGACCCGACCGGCAAGGACATCGTCCTGCCCCAGGGCGCGCCGCCCGCGACCAACTGGCGCGACAGAGGCGACCGGTACGAGCTCAGCACCTCCAAGGTCACGCTGCGCGCCTACAAGTCGCCGCTCCGCTTCGCCCTCCACCGGGCCGACGGCACCCAGCTCTGGGCCGAGACCAAGGGCCTGACCTGGAACCAGGACCGGACCACCCAGACCCTGGCCCGCGGCGCCGACGAGCAGTACTACGGCGCAGGAATGCAGAACGGCCGAGGCAACACCTCCCACCGCGGCAAGACCGTCGAGGTCGGCGTCGACTACAACTGGAACGACGGCGGACACCCCAACTCCGTGCCGTTCTATCTCTCTTCGGCCGGTTACGGCGTCTATCGCAATACGTACGCGCCCAACACGTACGCCTTCAACGACCCGGTGACGGCCACCGCGAAGGAACAGCGCTTCGACGCCTACTACTTCGCGGGCCCGAGCGCCAAGGACGTCATCGGTCAGTACACCAAGCTGACCGGCAAGCCTTTCCTGCCGCCCGTCTATGGTCTCGAAATCGGCGACGCCGACTGCTACTTGCACAATGCCAACCGCGGCGAGCGCCACACCCTCGACGCTCTCGAGGTCGCCGACGGGTACGTGCAGAACGACATGCCCAACGGCTGGATGCTCATCAACGACGGCTATGGGTGTGGATACGAGGATCTTGCCGAAACCGCGCAGGGGCTTCAGAGCCGCAAGATGCAGATGGGCCTGTGGACCGAGGACGGCATCGGCAAGCTCGCCGACCAGGTCAAGGCAGGCCAGCGCGTCGCCAAACTGGATGTCGCCTGGGTCGGCGACGGCTACAAGTTCGCGCTCGACGGATGCAAGGACGCGTACAAGGGGATCGAGGACAACAGCGATGCCCGCGGCTTCACCTGGGCGCCGGAGAGCTGGTCGGGCGCGCAGCGCTGCGGAGTGCAGTGGTCCGGCGACCAGTCCGGCAGCTGGGAGTACATCCGCTGGCAGATCCCGACCTACGCCGGCGCGAGCATGTCCGGTCTCGCGTACACGACCGGCGACGTGGACGGCATCTTCGGCGGCAGCCCCAAGACGTACACCCGTGACCTGCAGTGGAAGATGTTCCTGCCGGTCACGATGACCATGGACGGCTGGGCGGCCAACGACAAGCAGCCCTTCCGGTACGGCGAGCCGTACACGTCCGTCAACCGCGGCTATCTCAAGCTGCACGAGTCCCTGCTCCCGTACATCTACTCGTACGCGCACGAGGCGACCAGCACCGGCATCGGACTTGCGAGGCCGCTCGCCCTGGAGTACCCGGACGACCCCAAGGCGGCCACGGACGCGGCCAAGTACGAGTTCCTGAGCGGCGAGGACTTCCTTGTCGCGCCCGTCCACCAGGACTCCGTCAAGCGGGACGGGATCTATCTGCCCAACGGTACGTGGATCGACTACTGGAGTGGACGGACCTACGAAGGGCCGGTCACCGTCGACGGCTACAGCGCGCCGCTGGACACGCTGCCGCTCTTCGTGAAGGCCGGAGCGGCCGTCCCCATGTGGCCGGGCATCCGCTCGTACGCCGACCGTACCGCCTGCTCCGCGCTCGCCTGGGACATCTACCCGCAGGGCCGTTCGTCCTTCACGATGTACGAGGACGACGGCGTCACACGCGCACACCGCGGCGGACAGTACGCCACCCAGCGCGCCGACGTGGACGCGCCGCGGAGCGGAGCGGGCGATGTGAGCGTCCGGATCGGCGCGAGCCAGGGGCAGTTCACGGGCAAGCAGGCCACGCGCCCGTACCACTTCAGCGTGCACACCGGTGACGCGCCGAGCAGGGTCGGGCTCGACGGCCGCGGGCTGCCGAGGCTGAGCTCGAAGGCGGCGTACGAGAAGGCGGCGCAGGGCTGGTGGTACGACCAGGACGACCGCGGCGGTGTGGTGCACGTCAAGACGCCGTCCCTGCGCACCGACCGGGACTTCGAGCTGGAGCTGAAGGACACCAGCGCGGTCGGCGGAGAGGTGGCCGGAGCCGCCGCCACCGTCTCCGTCCCGGCAGGACAGGAGCTCGGCGCGGGCGTCACGGGCAACGTCGCCCTCGATGTCACGGCGGGCAGCCGCGACGCCACCGCGGTCCAGGTGTCGCTGAACGTCCCGGCGGGCTGGCAGGTGAGCCGGTCCCAGGCTGTGGACCGTATCCCGGCGGGGACCACGAAGCGCGTCGAGGTGGCCGTCACCCCGCCCAAGGACGCCAAGCCCGGAGAGGCGACGCTGACCGCGGTCGCACGCCATAGGGCGGCGGGAACTGACCGTACGGCTCTGCAGCGGTTCGCGGTCGGGGTGATGCCCGAACCGCCGGTCGCGGACGCATGGGCCAGTGAGCTTGTCTGGCTCAGCGCGGCCAATGGCTACGGTCCCGCCGAACGCGACCGCAGCAACGGCGAGTCGGGCGCGGCCGACGGGCACGTGCTGACCCTGGCGGGGAAGACGTACGAGAAGGGAATCGGCGCCCACGCCGACTCCGACATCGAGGTCTATCTCGGCGGGCGCTGCACCGCGCTGACCGCCGACGTCGGCATCGACGACGAGATCAACGGCTATGGGGAGGTGGCCTTCTCCGTCGAGGCGGACGGCAAGGTGCTGTGGACCTCGCCCAAGCTGACGGGCGCGTCGGCAACCGTGCCGGTGAATGTGCCGCTCGACGGTGCGCGGCATGTGCGGCTGAAGGTCACCGATACGAACGGGTCGAAGTCCGGTGACCACGGGGACTGGGCCGCAGCCCGATTCAGCTGCGCCTGAGGCATAGGCGGGCGCCGGGCGGGTCTGTGCCCACCCGGCGCCCTCTGTGCGGGAGTTGGCGCTACTGCTTGTTCACGATGACGGCCTGGATGACGTCGTTCGTGGACTCGTAGATCCCGATGACCTGCTGGCCGAAGGCGAACGCCTCCTGGACCTCGTCATGCGTCACCGCGTTCGGGTTGACCAGCCTGCGCCAGCCGTTGTTGATGAACAGGTAGAGGATCGAGGGCTGGCCCGGCAGCGGGGTCACGACGTCCCAGAACTTCGTGGCGATGCCGCTCGTGATGGCCTGGTTGTCGACCGCGCTCGGCAGCAGCAGCGGCTGCTGCGACTGCTCCTGGCCGAGCTGCTGGAGCAGGTGCTGGTACGGCTGCTGCTGACCGAGCTGCTGGAGCTGCTGCGCGAGCGGGTACTGGGCCTGCTGGAGCGGCGGCGCGGTGCTCGGGCCCTGCTGCCCGTACTGCTGCTGCCCGTACTGCTGGCTCATCGTGCTGGGGTTCATCTGCGGGGTGGTGCTCATGCGATGTTCACCTTCCCTTTCGATTACTCCGGCGATTCATCCGGCGACGACCAGGCCCACGACCTCGTCGTCCGAGTACCAGACGCGAACGTCCGGCCGTCCCCCCGCGAAGGCGGCATGGACCGCCTGGCGGATTTCGGGGGCGGGGTGGTTGAGGTTGCGCCACGCGCCGGCCACGAACAGCCTCATGCGCGGCGGAAGTTCACGGGGATACGGCATCAGCTCGTCCCAGTACCGCTCCGCCCGGCCGGAGCCGACCGAGGACGGGATCAGCTGAGTGACGGCCGCCTTGATGTCGGGGCGGTTGCCGATCCGCTGCGAGACGGGCCTTCCCGGGGCGTCCTGCTGCGGCGAACCGGTCCTGCGCAGGACGTCGCGTGCCTGCTCGGGGCTCATCGCGGCGAGCTGTGCGGCCCTGAGGATGCCCTGCAGGCAAGCCAGGGCACCGACCACCACCGGCGACGCGGACGAGGTGCCCGAGAAGGTGTCGGTGTACCAGGCGATCTCCTCGGCGCCGCCCTGGAGATCACCGGCCCGGTCCCAGAAGCCGCCGGTCGTGGTGACCTCACGGCCCCAGCCCTGGGCATCGACGCGGCCCCCGTAGTTGGAGAACGCAAGCCGCGAGCGGTCGGGACCGTGGTCGCGGCCGTGCGTCCCGGGCGGGGGAGCGCCCGCTCCGACGAGGATCGCCCCGGAGGACTGGTTCGACGGGTTGAAGGGGTTGCGCCACCACTCAGGGAACTCGTCCGGCCTGCGCTCGTACACCGCGTCGTCCAGGCTCTCGGCGCCGTTGCCCGCGGCCTCGACGACCAGGACGCCCTGCTCGCTCGCCCAGCGGATCGCCGCGCAGTCGTCCGGCCACCACTCCAGCGCGATGTAGCCGCGCTGGTCGTCGCGCTCCTCGAAGTCGAACCGCGGTCCCGGCCGGTGGAGTTCGACGAGCAGGATGTCGCCGGGGGAGAGCCGTTCGGCCGCCGCGTGGATGGCCGCGGCCGAGCCGATGCCCTGGAACGAGGCCGCCGCTGTCACTGACTCGGGCGCGATCCCGGTGATGCCCTTCTCGTCGCGGTCGCCGCCGATGACGCCGAGGACTGCCGTGCCGTGGTTGCGCCAGGCGATGTCCTGGACGGGGTTGCCGACGACGATGCCGGCGAGCCTGTCGGCCAGGTCCTCGTGGCCCAGCTGCCAGGCGCCCTCGACATCGACGACGGTGACTCCCTGGCCCGAGCCGCCGGGCCGCTGCCACGACCAGTACGCGTCCACCCCATCGGGCGCGGGTCCCAGATAGCCCTGGCGGCCGGTGAAGTCGGGGGTGGCGGGGGCGCCTTCCTTCAGCCGTTTGGCCTCTTCCGTCAAGGCCGCCGGTGCCTGGGCGCCCTGCGGTGCCGTCCGCGCGGGCACGGCGCCGGGTTTGACGTACGCCGTCTCGATCTCGGGCAGGGCCGCCAGCCGGGCGGTCAGCTCCTGGGCCCGGTCGCCCCCGCCCCGTACGCGATAGAAGAGCGAGAGGTCCGGCAGCGCGCCCCGGCCGGGCGGACCGGCGGGCTGCGAGGGGAGGGCGGACCGGGTCCGCTCCTCATTGCCGAACAACGGCTCCAGAGCGAGCTGCTCGTCGCTCAGGAACATGTGCAGGGCGGAGATGTCCGTCCCGGAGGACGACCGTATGCCATCCGTGCCGGCGCGCAGCCGGGCCTCGGCCCGTGCGACGACGATCAGCTCCGGCTCGGCTCCTTGATAGGTGAATCCAGCTCCGTCGGGTCCGGGTCCCGTGGTTCCGGGGCCCTGACCTGGGAGTGCCTGATCGGTCATCGCGGTGACCGCTCCCTTCGGGTGCCGTGCTCCGTGTCTGTCCGGTCTGTGCGTGTCGTGCCGTGGTCGCCACCCTGCTCCCGCCGCGGCGGGACGTCCACCCCGCTTACCTGAAATACGTTTGAAATCAAGCTGAATGGGAAGCCGGTGCATTTCGGCTTGAAGCCGATGTCACGCCGCAATTCGGCCAAACACTGCGGGGCTGCCTGCTGTGTGTTGAGGTAGGTGCGTCTGCTGAACATTTGTCGGAAGGACGCTCAATGCACCGTTCCTTCGCACGTCGAAGAGTTCTCGGGACGTTCGCGGCCCTCGGCGGCGCGGCTCTGCTGGCCCCTCTGGAGGGGGTTGCCCGCGCGGCCGAATCCACCGGGGCGCGATGGCCCACCCAATTACCTCTGCCGAATGGCTTCCAGCCCGAGGGCATCACCATCGGGAAGAGTCCGTATGCCTATTTCGGATCGATTGCGAACGGCGACATCTACCGGGCGAGCCTGGCCACCGGCCGTGGACGCGTCATCAGCCAGGGCGGTGGCGCCGCTCACCCCGTGATCGGACTGAAAATCGACCGGCGCCAGCGGCTGCTGTTCCTGTCGGGCGGCCCGAGCCGGGAGATCCGGGTCGCCGACGTCCACTCGGGGAAACTGCTGAAGACCTTCACCGTCGGCTCGGACAACACCTTCGTCAACGACGTGATCCTCACGCCGGGCGCCGCCTGGTTCACCGATTCGTTCAAGGCGCAGATCTATCGGCTCCCGCTCGACAGGCAGGACGAGCCGGGTGACGCGGTGACGACCGTTCCGCTGACGGGCGACTGGCAGCAGGGCCCGAGCTTCACGGCCAACGGTATCGAGCGCACACCCGACGGCAGCGCCCTGCTGCTGGTCAACACGGTGGTCGGCGGCGGCGGTCTGATGCGCGTCGACCCGCGCACCGGAGTCGCGCGCAGCGTCGACATCGGCGACACCAAACTCCCCAACGGCGACGGCCTGTTGCTGCTCGGCCGCACCCTCTATGTCGTACAGCAGCAGCAGAACGCCATCGATGTGCTGCGGCTCAACGAGTCCGGCACCCGTGGCACGGCGATCGCGCGCATCACCGATCCGCGCTTCAAGATCCCCACCACGGCTGCTGCTTGGGGGGACCGGATCTACTTGCCCAACGCCCGTTTCGATGTGGAGCCGACACCCGACACGACGTACGACGCGGTCGCGGTGGATCAGATCTGAGGGCTGGGCCACGAGCGGGAACGAGAGCGGGTACAAGAGCGGGGCGGCACCTCACCGGTGCCGCCCCGCTTCGTATCCGTACCTCAGTGCCGTACTCAGTCCTCCGACGAATCATCCTCGTCGGAAGTATCGGCGTCGGCATCGGCATCCGGCTCCGCGCGGGGCGGCATCGGCGGGCGGGTGCGCCCGCTCGAGGTGTCCCGCAGATACGAACTGCCCTCGCCGCCGTCGGTCGCATGCCCGGGCCCGCCGTCACGCCGCCGCAGATACCGTTCGAATTCGCGGGCGATGGCCTCGCCCGAGGCCTCGGGCAGCTCCGCGGTGTCCCGCGCCTCCTCCAGCGTCTGGACGTACTCCGCCACTTCGCTGTCCTCGGCGGCCAGTTGGTCCACGCCGAGCTGCCATGCCCTGGCGTCCTCGGGCAGTTCACCCAGCGGGATACGCAGACCGATCAGATCCTCGAGGCGGTTGAGCAGCGCCAGCGTCGCCTTGGGGTTGGGCGGCTGCGACACATAGTGCGGCACCGCGGCCCACAGGCTCACCGCCGGCACACCCGCATGTGTGCACGCCTCCTGGAGAATGCCGACGATCCCGGTCGGACCCTCGTATCTCGTCTCCTCCAGATCCATGGTCCTGGCCAGGTCCGGATCCGAGGTGATCCCGCTGACCGGCACCGGCCGGGTGTGCGGGGTGTCGCCGAGCAGCGCGCCCAGAATCACCACCATCTCGACGCCCAGCTCATGGGCGAAGCCCAGGATCTCGTTGCAGAACGAGCGCCAGCGCATGGATGGCTCGATGCCGCGCACCAGTACCAGGTCGCGCGGCTTGTCGCCGCCGATGCGGACCACGGAGAGCCGGGTGGTGGGCCAGGTGATCTTCCGTACCCCGCCGTCCAGCCACACCGTGGGCCGGTTGACCTGGAAGTCGTAGTAGTCCTCGGCGTCGAGCGCAGCGAACACCTCGCCCTTCCATTCCCGGTCCAGGTGGGCGACCGCGGTGGAGGCGGCGTCGCCGGCGTCGTTCCAGCCCTCGAACGCGGCCACCATGACCGGGTCGATCAGCTCGGGAACCCCCTCGAGCTCGATCACCCAGTGCCTCCTTCCGAAGTTCCCTTTCGTACGCCCCAACCTTACGGCTTACCCGGCGCCCGGCCGCAGCCCCCGTGCACGGCCGGGTGAACTTCCGCGCTATAGGGCATACGTCGGAGAAACCGCATACTCGGCCATCGAATCATCCGAGCTGTGTCGGAGAATTTTCGTCCTGACCCTGGACGCTGCCGCGTGGACGGCGCTATACATCGGATGACCAACAGAGGTCCGATGTTCTTCCCCCGGGGGTGCGTGCATGAGTCAGAGCGTCACGGAGTTCGAGGTTCACGACATCCGCTTCCCCACCTCGGAACAGCTCGACGGCTCCGACGCCATGAACCCGGACCCCGACTACTCCGCCGCCTATGTGGTGATGCGTGCGAGCGACGGGGCCGAGGGACACGGCTTCTGCTTCACCATCGGGCGCGGCAACGATGTCACCGCCGCCGCCATCGAGGCGCTGCGTCCCTACGTCATCGGGCGCACGGCTCCCCGTACGGCCGCCGATCTCGCCGCGCTCCACATCGAACTGACCCATGACTCGCAGCTGCGCTGGCTCGGCCCCGAGAAGGGCGTGATGCACATGGCGGCCGGCGCGGTCATCAACGCCGCCTGGGACCTGGCGGCCAAGCGTGCGGGACAGCCCGTCTGGGAATTCCTCGCCTCGATGAGCCCCGAAGAACTCGTCTCGCTCGTCGACTTCCGCTATCTGACCGACGTCCTCACCCGCGACGAGGCCCTGGCCATCCTGCGGGCCGCCGAACCCGGCCGGGCCGAACGGGCCGAGCGGCTGCGTGCCCAGGGCTATCCCGCGTACACCACGTCGCCGGGCTGGCTCGGCTACTCCGACGAGAAGCTCGTCAGGCTCGCCAAGGAGGCCGTCGCCGACGGCTTCGGCCAGATCAAGCTGAAGGTCGGCGGGGACATCGACGACGACATCCGGCGTATGAAGCTCGCCCGCGCCGCCGTCGGACCCTCCGTACGGATCGCCGTGGACGCCAACCAGCGCTGGGACGTCGACGACGCCGTCCGCTGGATGACCGCCCTCGCGCCGTACGAACCGCACTGGATCGAGGAGCCGACGAGCCCCGACGACATCCTCGGCCATGCCGCCGTACGCGCGGGTCAGCCGGTCAAGGTCGCCACCGGCGAACACGTCGCCAACCGGGTCGTGTTCAAGCAGCTGCTCCAGGCAGGGGCCGTCGACTTCGTCCAGATCGACGCGGCCCGCGTCGCAGGCGTCAACGAGAATCTCGCCATCCTGCTGCTCGCCGCCAAATATCACGTCCCCGTCTGCCCGCACGCCGGCGGGGTAGGACTGTGCGAACTCGTCCAGCATCTCGCCATGTTCGACTACGTCGCCGTCTCAGGCAGCTGGGAGGACCGCGTCATCGAGTACGTCGACCACCTCCACGAGCACTTCACCGACCCCGCCGTGATCGACTCCGGGCGCTATGTCGCCCCGCGCGCCCCGGGTTTCTCCGCCCGCATGCTTCCCGAGTCGATCGCGGCGCACCGCTATCCGCAGGGGCCGATCTGGCAGGCCCGGCGCACCATCGAGGAGGTCAACTCATGACGGCCCAAGGGGACTTGCGGGACTTCGAGGGACTGTCGGCCCTGGTGACCGGCGGCGCCTCGGGCATCGGGGCCGCCGTGGCGACGCTGCTGCTCAGCCGCGGCGCGTGGGTCGCCGTACTCGACCGGGAGACCGCGGGAGCGCCCGACGGCGTCCTCGCCCTCAAGGCCGATGTCACCGACGACGAGGCCGTACGCAGCGCAGTCGACCGCGCCGCCGCGGAGTTCGGTGCGCTGCACACCGTCGTCTCCAATGCGGGCATCGGCGCCATCGGCACCGTCGCCGACAACGCCGACGAGGAGTGGCAGCGCGTCCTCGACATCAACGTCCTGGGCATGGTGCGCGTCGCCCGGCACGCCCTGCCGCATCTGCGCCGGGCGGCCGCCGACCGCCCCGGCCAGGTGTCCATCACCCAGACCTGTTCCATCGCCGCCACCGCCGGACTGCCCCAACGCGCCCTCTACAGCGCCAGCAAGGGCGCTGTCCTCTCCCTCACACTCGCCATGGCCGCCGACCATGTGCGCGAGGGAATCCGCGTCAACTGCGTCAACCCCGGTACCGCCGACACTCCGTGGATCGGCCGCCTGCTCGACCAGGCCGACGACCCCGCGGCCGAACGCGCAGCCCTGGAAGCCCGCCAGCCCACCGGACGGCTGGTCGCGGCGGCCGAGGTGGCGGCCGCCGTCGTGTATCTCGCCAGCCCCGCCGCGGCGGCCGTCACGGGCACGGCACTCGCGGTCGACGGCGGAATGCAGGGACTGCGCCTGCGGCCGCCGAACTGAGCACCCCCCAGCACCATCCAGCGTCACCTGAGCCGACATCACCGAAGGACGGGACACCAATGAGAGTGCGTACGACAAGTGCCGCGGCCTGCGCGGTGCTGCTGGCCGTGACAGCCCTCGCGGGCTGCAACCGGGACTCGGACAGCGGGTCCGGCGGGGGCAAGGTGGGCATCGATCTGCCGCGCAGCGACAGCGATTTCTGGAACTCCTACCAGCAGTACATCGAGAAGGGCGTCAAGGACGGTGACGTATCCGCACTGTCCCTGACCAACTCCCAGAACGACATCGGCAAGCTGGTCGCCAACGTCCAGACCTTCACCGACCAGGGCGCCAAGGCCGTCGTCATGGCCCCGCAGGACACCGGCGCGATAGCCGAGTCCCTGCAGAGCCTGGAGGAGAAGAAGATTCCGGTCGTCAGCGTCGACACCCGGCCCGACAAGGGCAGGGTCTACATGGTGGTCCGGGCCGACAACCGCGCGTACGGCGAGAAGGCCTGCACGTACCTCGGTGAGCAGCTGAAGGGCAAGGGCAAGGTCGTGGAGTTCCAGGGCGATCTGGCCTCCATCAACGGCCGCGACCGCTCAGAGGCGTTCAAGTCCTGCATGACCAAGAAGTTCCCCGGCATCAAGGTCTTCGAGCTGGCCACCGACTGGAAGGGCGATGTCGCATCCGCCAGGCTCCAGTCCACGCTCGCCGCGCACCCCGACATCAACGGCATCTACATGCAGGCCGGCGGTGTCTTCCTGCAGCCCACGCTCGCTCTCCTGGAGCAGAAGAAGCTGCTGAAGGCCCCCGGGACCCCGGGCCACATCACGATCATCTCCAACGACGGCATCCCGGAGGAGCTCGACGCCATCAAGGCCGGGAAGATCGACGCCACGGTCTCCCAGCCCGCCGACCTGTACGCCAAGTACGCGCTGTACTGGGCCAAGCAGGCGCTGGACGGAAAGACCCCCAAGGAGGGGGCGACCGACCACGAATCCACCATCATCAAGATCCCGAACGGGTTCGAGGACCAGCTGCCCGCGCCGCTGGTGACCAAGGCGAACGTGGACGACCCGAAGCTGTGGGCCAACCAGCTGGAGAAGAAGAGCTAGTCATGGCGCACGAGCACCAGGCCGCACCGGCCGCCGTACAGGCGGAAGGCATCGTCAAGCGCTTCGGTCCGACCGCGGCGCTCGACGGTGTACGGCTGACCGTCGCGCCCGGCGAGTCGCACGCACTCGTCGGGCGCAACGGCGCCGGCAAGTCCACCCTCGTCAGCGTCCTCACCGGACTCCACAAGCCGGACGCGGGCCACGTCACCTTCGGCGGCGAGCCCGCACCCGCCTTCGGGGACATGGCCGCCTGGCAGTCCAAGGTCGCCTGCGTCTACCAGAAGTCGATGGTCGTGCCCGATCTGACCGTCGCCGAGAACCTCTTCCTGAACCGCTTCGACACAACGAGCCGTTTCATCAGCTGGCGGCAGCTGAGGCGGCGCGCCGAGGAGCTGCTCGCCGGGTACGGAGTGAGTGTCGACCCGAATGCCAGGGCGAAGGATCTCGCCGTCGAGCAGCGGCAGTTCGTCGAGATCGCCCGCGCCCTGTCCTTCGGCGCGCGGCTGATCATCCTGGACGAGCCGACCGCCCAGCTCGACGCCCGCGGCATCCAGCGGCTCTTCACCAAGCTGCGTGAACTGCAGAGCCAGGGAGTGGCGTTCCTCTTCATCTCCCACCATCTGCAGGAGGTGTACGAACTGTGCACCGCCGTCACCGTCTACCGCGACGCCCGCCACGTGATCACGGCGCCCGTCGCCCACCTCACCAAGGACGATCTGGTTGCCGCCATGACGGGTGAGTCGACCGGGGGGCCGTCGACCTGGCACGCGCCCGTCGGTTCCGTCCGGGACGAGGAGCCCGTACTGCGAACGGAAGGGCTCACCCTGGACGGCGAGTTCGAGCCGCTCGACCTGGAGGTGCGTCCCGGCGAGGTGCTCGGTCTCGCCGGGGCCGCGGCCAGCGGCAACACCGCGCTCGGCGAGACCCTGGTCGGCATGCGCAGAGCGAGCGCGGGCCGGATCACGGTACGCGGCCGGGACGTGAAGCCCGGCAGCGTCCCGCACGCGCTCGACGCCGGTATCGGCTACATCCCCGAGGACCGCCATCGCCAGGGTCTGGTCGTCGGCCGCAGCGTCGCCGAGAACGCCACCCTCACGGTCACCGACCAGCTCGGGCCATGGGGGACCGTACTGCCCTCTCGTACAAGGGAATTCGCCCAGTCCATGATCTCTTCGCTCGACATCAAGACACAGGGACCCGAGCAGCCCGTATCCGGGCTCTCCGGCGGAAATCAGCAGAAGGTCGTCGTCGCCCGCGCGCTCGCCCGCAAGCCCAGCGCGCTGGTGGCGCTGCGGCCCACCGCGGGCGTGGATGTGAAGTCCAAGGACTCGCTGCTCGGGGTCGTACGACGGGTGGCGGACGAAGGCAGCGCGGCCGTGATCATCTCGGACGAGCTGGACGATCTACGGGTGTGCGACCGGGTGCTCGCCCTCTTCCACGGGCGGGTCGTCGCGACATTCGGGAGCGGGTGGACCGACCGGGAACTGGTCGCCGCGATGGAAGGTGTGGGGGAGCGGGAATGACCGGCACGATACGGCCGCTGACGGCCGACGAGACCAAGATCGACAGCCCGCGCGGCAGGCTGCAGCTGATCCGGTGGAGCGATTTCTCGCTGGTGCCGGTCATCCTGGTGCTGATGGTGATCGGCTTCATCGTCTCGCCGGTCTTCCTCACCTCCAACAACCTGATCAGCGTGGTCCAGCAGTCCTCCGAGTTGAGTCTGCTCGTGCTCGGACAGGCGCTGATCCTGATCTGCGGCCGGATGGATCTGTCGCTGGAGTCGACGATCGGTATCGCCCCGGTCATCGCCATGTGGCTGGTCCTGCCGAGCTCCGGGGGCCGGTTCGCCGGGCTCGAATTTCTGCCTGTCTGGATGGCGATCCCGGTCTGTCTGCTGGTCGGCGTGGTCATCGGCGCGATCAACGGCTTCCTGATGCTGAAGCTGCGCGTCAACGGCTTCATCGCCACGCTCGGCATGCTGACCATGCTCCGTGGCCTCCACATCGGCATCACCGAGGGCAAGTCGATCACCGATGTCCCGGAGTCCTTCCGGTACCTCGGCAAGACCGACTGGCTCGGCGCCCCGGCCGCGGTGTGGATCTGTCTGGCGCTCTTCGCGATCGGCGGCGCGGCGCTGGCGTATCTGCGCCACGGGCGGGCGCTGTACGCGATCGGCGGCAACCCGGAGGCGGCCCGGGCGGCCGGTATCCGGGTCGACCGGATCACCTGGATCGTCCTGGCGATCGGCGGCTTGCTCGCCGCGTTCGCGGGCGTTCTGTACACCGGCCACTACGGCTCGGTCGCGGCCACCCAGGGCAACGGCTGGATCTTCCAGGTGTTCGCGGCGGCGGTGATCGGTGGGATCAGCCTGAAGGGGGGCCGGGGGACGCTGTTCGGTGCGCTGACGGGTGTGCTGACGCTTCAGCTGGTGGTGAATGTGATGACGCTGGGTGGGGTGCCGGCGCTGTGGAACCAGTTCCTGAACGGGGCGATCATCATTGTGGCGCTGGTGATTTCGCGCTTCGCGAGCGGGGAGAGGCAGGACTAGCGGGACGGGGTCCGCTGCACGGGACGGGCTGGATGTGCGGCGGCGGGGCCGACCCCGGCCCGGGGGGGGGGTTTGGGGGGGGGGGGGGGCGGGGGGCCCGCGTGTTGGGGGGGGGGCT
>NZ_JBEXEX010000038.1:0-70331 GCF_040606445.1 Streptomyces sp. NPDC005408
GCTCATTGCCTCCGGGGAGATAGAGGGTGGATCCCGTGGCGTCCTTGCGGATCAGCCGTTGCCCCTGGGTGTCGTAGACGTAGCTGCTGGTCTCCCCCGGGACCGCCCGGCTCGGCGGAAGCACCGGCTCGTCGTGCGTCAGATCCGGCAGCCACCGCAGCCACTTCGGGAAGTACCAGTTGCGCTCTCCCAGCAGCGCCATGATCGCTGGGAGCAGCACCCCACGGATGATCGTGGCGTCGATCAGTACTGCCGCCGCGAGGCCGACACCCATCTGCTTCATCGACTGCATCGACAGCGTCCCGAAGATCGCGAACACCGCGACCATGATGACCGCCGCGCTCGTCACCACGCCCGCCGTCGTCACCACACCGTGCGTGATCGCCTCCTGCGTCCCGCGCCCCGCCATCTTCGCCTCGCGGATCCGCGACACCACGAACACGTGGTAGTCCATCGAGAGCCCGAACAGGATCACGAACAGGAACAGCGGCAGCCAGGCGATGATCGCGCCCACGCCCTCGGCGCCGACCAGCGATGCGCCCCAGCCGTGCTGGAAGACCGCGGTGAGGATGCCGTACGCGGCGCCCACCGACAGCAGGTTGAGCACGATCGACGTGATCGCGATCGTCAGCGAGCGGAACGAGAGCAGCATCAGGACGAACGCGAACACCACCACGAAGGCGAAGACCGGGGTCACCGCGCCCGTGAGCTGGTCGTTGAAGTCCTTCGACCCCGCGACCTGGCCGCTGATCGGAGCCTGCAGACCGTCGACCTTGCCGAGCGTGGCGGGCCTGACCTCCTTGCGGAGGATGTCCAGGCTCTTGCCCGCCTTGTCCTGGTCGGAGCCGCCCACCAGCGGTACGTAGACGAAGGCGAGGTTCTGCGCGTCGTGCATCACGACCTCGACCGGGCCGCGGGAGGCACCCGAACTCACCGCACGCTCACGGAAGTCGGCGATTGCCTGCTTCACCGGGGCCGCGTTGATGTCGTCCGCCTTGACGACGACCTCCGCCGGATCCGTACCGCCCGGGAACGCCTCGTTGACCCGCTGGTATGTCGCCACGATCGGCAGCGAGTCGCCGAACTCCTGGTCCAGCGTGAAGTTCTGGGTCTTCATGCCGAGCGCGGGCAGCGCGATCGCGACCAGCGCGCCCGCCGCCACCACCAGCGAGACTATGGGCCGCTTCAGTACGCCGCCGAGGACGCGGCTCCACACGCGGCTTCCGCCGTCCGGGCCGTTCACGCCGCGCTTCAGGCGGTTGAGGAAGGGGATGCGTCCCTTGTCGACCCGCTCGCCGAGCAGCGAGAGCACCGCCGGAAGCACCGTCACCGAGCCGACCATCGCCACGGCCACCACGATCAGCGAGGCGAGGCCCATGGACTGGAACTCACCGATCCCGGTGAAGAGCATGCCCGCCATCGCCACACACACCGTCACACCCGAGACGATGACGGCCCGTCCGCTGGTCGCGGCCGCGATCTGCATGGCCGAGTGCGCGTCGCGCCCCTTCGCCCGTTCCTCGCGCTCACGCCGCAGATAGAACAGGCAGTAGTCGACGCCGACCGCCAGACCGACCAGCAGCATCACGGAGTTTGCCGAGTCACCCATGGGCTGGAAGTGGCTGACGACGCCCATCAGACCCATCGTCGCCATGATCGCCGTGATGGCCAGAGCTACCGGCAGCAGGGCCGCCACCACCGCGCCGAAGGCGATCAGCAGAATGCCGAGCGCGACCGGTACCGCCGAGAGCTCCGCCTGCTGGAAGTCGTCACCGAAGGCCTCGTCGAAGGTCTTGTGCATACTGGCGCCGCCGATCTCCTCGATCCGCAGCTCCTTGTGGTCGTCCTGGACCTTGGCAACGGCCTTCAGAACCGGTTCGATCCGGTCGCCCGCCGTCTCGGGGTCCCCGCGCACGTCGAACTGGACGAGCGCGCTGCGACCGTCCTTGGAAATGGTCTTGGTGTCGTACGGAGACGTCACGTTGGTGACTGCACCCGTGCCGCCGACCGCCTTGACGACCACGTCGACGGCCTTGTGGAACTCCGCGTCGGTCGCCCTGGACGTTCCGTTGCGGGCCTGGACGAGCACGGACTCGCCGGCGGGTTCCTCGATGCCCGCGTCCTCCGTGATCTGCGCGGCCTGTGTGGTCTCGCCCTTCAGCTGATCGGTCTCCTTGAGCTCAACCAGACCCGCGGCCGAACCGGCCACCATGGCGAGCAGGACGAAAAGTACCCAGATCCCCACGGCGGCCCAGCGGTGCCGAGCGCTCCAGCCGCCGGCCCGCGCGGCGATTCCGCGCGGACCCCCTCCTGCGTTCCCCATGACAGCCCTGCCCCCTCAAGCGTGACGTCGGCGCGGCGCCGTCGTCTCCGCTTCGAAACTAAGGGCGGAATCAAGCCTTCTCCTCCTGCCCGCCGGTGACCCCGCACGCCGGTTCTCTCCTCCTTTCGGACCGGTCGCGTCCCCGACAAGGAGGATGGAAGCCCCTTACATGTAAAGGGGTTGGGGGTGAAGTCCCACTTGTGCGGCGCTGGCCGATTCCTTATTACGGAACCTTGTTGTCTGAGTCACAGCTGTATGAAGGTCTTGATCTGGGCGCGTCAATCGGTCAGGGTTTCGAGTCGGCCCCCGGAATTTTTCCGTCCGCGGGCCAATCCCCCCACAAAAACTGAATGACGAGGAGTCCCCTCTTCATGGCAACTCACAAGCGCGCGAGCAGGATCAAGCTCACCGCGGCCATAACTGCCGTGGCTGCCGCAGCCGGAGTGACCGTACTCGGCACGTCCTTCGCGGGAGCCGCAACTCCCGCCGAGGGCACCGTCTACGGTGCGAACGCCGAAGGCGCCGTCGCCGGCAGCTACATCGTGATGCTGGACCAGAAGGCCGACAAGCAGGACCTGGCCAAGGAGTACGGCGGCAAGCTGCAGCGCAACTACAGCTCCGCCATCAACGGCTTCTCCGCCAGCGGCCTTTCGGAGACCGAGGCCAAGCGCCTCGCCGCCGACCCGGCCGTCGCCAAGGTCGTCCAGAACAAGAAGTTCTCGATCAACGAGACCCAGGACAACCCGCCGTCCTGGGGCCTGGACCGTATCGACCAGGCCGACACCGCCGGCGACAAGAAGTACACCTACCCGGACAGCGCCGGCGAGGGTGTGACGGCGTACGTCATCGACACCGGAGTCCGCATCTCCCACAAGGACTTCGGCGGCCGCGCCGCGCACGGCTTCGACGCCGTCGACAACGACGACTCCGCCGACGACGGCAACGGCCACGGCACGCATGTCGCGGGCACCATCGCCGGCTCCACGTACGGTGTCGCCAAGAAGGCGAAGATCGTCGCCGTCCGTGTCCTCGACGACAACGGCTCCGGCACCACCGAGCAGGTCGTCGCGGGCATCGACTGGGTCACCAAGAACCACAAGGGCCCGTCCGTCGCCAACATGAGCCTCGGCGGCGGCGCCGACGAGGCGCTCGACGAGGCTGTCCGCAAGGCGATCGCCTCCGGCGTCACCTTCGCGGTCGCGGCCGGCAACGAGTCCACCGACGCGAGCCAGGGCTCCCCGGCGCGCGTCAAGGAGGCCATCACCGTGGCGTCCTCCACCGAGGACGACAAGCAGTCGGACTTCTCCAACTTCGGTGAGATCGTGGACATCTACGCCCCCGGCTCGGAGATCACCTCGGCCTGGAACGACAGCGACGAGGGCACCAAGACCATCTCCGGCACCTCCATGGCGACGCCGCACGTCGTCGGCGCCGCGGCGGTCTACCTCGGCGCCCACCAGGACGCCACGCCGGAGCAGGTGGCCAAGGCGCTGACCGACGGCGCCACGCCCGACAAGATCAGCAACCCCAGCGCGGGCACGCCCAACAAGCTGCTGAAGGTCGCCGAGTAACCGACGGACTACGTCGCTGAGCCGGCGGTCGCCGTGCCCTCCCCCACGGGGCGCGGCGGCCGCCTTAGGGTGTGTGCCCATGACCACGAGGTATGCGGCACTCCTGCGCGGGATCAATGTGGGCGGGCACAAGAAGGTCCCGATGGCCGAACTCCGTGAACTGCTCACGGAACTGGGCCACACAGACGTCACCACGTACCTGCAGAGCGGCAACGCCGTCTTCAGCAGCGCATCGGCCGACGAGAAGGCGATCGGCACGGCTCTGGAGCGCGCCATCGAAAAGCGCTTCGGCTTCGGCGTCGACTGTCTGGTGCGCAGCGCCCCGTATCTGAAGGCCGTGGCCGACGACTGTCCCTTTCCGGCCGACGAGCTGGAGGGCAAGCAGCTGCACGTCACCTACTTCTCTGAGCCGGTCGGACCCGAGCGGCTCGCCTCGATCGACACGGCGGCGTATCTGCCGGAGGAGTTCCGGCTCGGCGACCGGGCGCTGTACCTGTACGCGCCGAACGGCCTCGGCCGCTCCAAACTCGCCGAAGCGCTCGCGAAACCCAGGCTGTTCAAGGGCATCATCGCCACCAGCCGCAACTGGAACACGGTTCTCAAACTGGTGGAGCTGACCCGTGACTGACCCCACGGATGCCGTCAGCGCCGCCATGGAGGCGGAGTTCCGCCTCCTCGACCCGTCGGTCCGCCTCTCGCCGCAGCGCATGGCCGAACTGCTCCACCCGGACTACCGGGAGTTCGGCACCTCGGGCCGTATCTGGGACCGCGACTCGCTCATCGCGGCCATCGTCTCGCGGGACGCCCCCGCGCCACGGCCGATCACCACCTCACGGATACAGGGCACCCAGCTCGCCCCCGACCTGGTGCATCTGACCTTCGACACCGAGACGGGAGCGCATCGCGCGCACCGCAGCTCGCTGTGGCGGCTGACCGACGACGGCTGGCTGCTCTACTTCCACCAGGGCACGCGGTTCAGCGGCGAGGGAGGGCCGCCGGACCGGCTCCGGTGACCACGCCGAGATCAGGGCTCACTCGCCGCGCCTGTCGCATTTCTTCAAGCCCACGGGTATCCGCCACTCCTACGGTCGAGGGCATGGAGAACGAGTACACGTGCATGAAGGAATGCGCCGCCGAAGCCGCCCGTGTCGCACGCGGGGTCGCCGACGACCGGATGTCCGAGCCCTCCGGGTGCGGTGAGTGGGACGTGCGGACGCTGGTCAACCACTGGGTCCTCTACACCTCACACGGTCTGGAGCACCGTGCTACGCGCAAGCAGCTCCCGGACGAGCTCACCGGGCGGGACTTCGCATCCGACGCCGACTGGGCGGAGCAGTACGCCGCCCAGCTGGAGCGCGCGGTCGCCGCCTGGTCGGACCCCGCGGTGTGGGAGGGCGAGGTCGACCTCGGCTTCACCAAGATGCCCGCTGCCGAGATCGCCGGTCTGGTCACCAAGGAGATGGCCGTGCACGGCTGGGACGTGGCACGGTCCACCGGGCAGGAGTTCCGGATCTCCGACGCCTCGGCCCGGATGATCCTGGAGGTGGTCGACGCGCACGCCGAGGTCTACCGGCAGTACGACGGCTTCGCCGAGCCGGTGCCGGTTTCCGAGGACGCGTCCGCGTTCGAGCTGGCCCTGGCGCACAGCGGGCGCGACCCCCGGGCCTGACCGGTAAATGGCCCATGGAATACCCCGGTGATTGGACCAGAAGGCTGAGCCAATCCATCGGTAGCGTCTATGCCATGACGAGCAATGGCAACGACACGATGACCCGGGTCGACTTCTACTTCGACCCCGCCTGCCCCTTCGCCTGGATCACCTCGCGCTGGATGCTGGAGGTCGAGCGGGTGCGCCCGCTCGACCTCCGCTTTCATGTCATGAGCCTCTATCTGCACAACACCGGCAACGAACTCCCGGACTGGTACCGCGAGTTGGTCGACAAGTCGATCGGTCCGGTTCGGGTGGCCGCGGCCGCCGCGTGGGAGTACGGCGACAAGATCCTGCGCGACCTCTACACCGCCTTCGGTACCCGGATCCACGTGCAGGACAACAAGGACTTCGACCAGGTCGTCGCCGATTCCCTGGCCGAGCTGGGCCTGCCGCCGTCGCTCGCGAAGGCCGCGCACGACGATGCGTACGACGAGGCCGTGCGCCGAAGCCACGACGCGGGCAAGGACCCGGCTGCCGACGCCTACGTCGGCACGCCCACCATCCATGTCGACGGCACGGTCTGGTTCGGCCCGGTCCTGAACTCCATCCCGCGCGGCGAGGAGGCGGGCCGTCTCTTCGACAGCTTCCGGGTCATCGCGGGCTACCCGGACTTCTTCGAGCTGAAGCGCACCCGCACCGGCAGCCTGAACTTCGGCTGACCTGCCGCCACCTGGCCCTCAGGCAGTGATCGCGAGCGGCCGCTCGCTCCGCGCCTCGTCATAGCGCTCAAGGAGCAGTCGCGCCAACTCCGGCGCCGGACCGAGGACATCGGCCAGCACGTCCGCCTCCTGCGCGCCGGCGGCGATGCGGTCCGGGAGGCGGCCCGGCGCGATGACGTACGGAGCCACCGCGACCCGTCGTACGCCCTGCGCCCTGAGCTCGCGCACCGCATCCTCGGTGCGCGGAAGAGATGCGGAGGCGAACGCAGGCCGCACGGCGCACCAACCGGTGTGCCGCAGCTCCCGCGCTACATCTGCGATCACTGCGATCGCCTCCGGGTCTGTGGAGCCCGCCGAGGCCAGCACGAGGCCCGTCGAGCGCTTCTGGTCCGCGTCGAGCCCGGCCTCGTACAGCCGCCGCTCAAGAGCGGACAGCAGCAGCGGGGACGGGCCGAGCACGTCGGCCTGCTGGATGCGCAGAGCCGGCGGGGCCCCCCGCAGTACGGCCGGGATGTCGGCCTTCGCGTGGAAGGCGCGGGTCAGCAGCAGCGGGAGCGCGACCACATCCTCGACGCCTTCGGCCGCGAGCCGCTCAAGGACCTGTGGCACGGCAGGGGCGTTGAAGTCCAGGAAGCCCGTCTCCACGCGCAGCCCCGGCCGCAGCGCCCTGGCCCGCTCCACCAGGGCATGCACGGTCGCGGCGTGCCGCGGGTCGCGGCTGCCGTGGGCGATGACGAGGAGGACGGGGCTGTGCATGGGACGGCTCAGTTCTTGACGAGGAGACCGCGGCTGCGCAGCACCGACCGCTCCAGCGGGCTGAAGATCAGCAGGTCGATGGCGATACCGACGATCAGGATGAGCAGGATGGCGAGGAAGACGCCCGGCATGTCGGAGTTGTTGCGGCCGTTCTCGAGCAACTGCCCGAGTCCCAGGCCGAGATCGGGGGAGGAAGCGATGATCTCCGCAGCCATCAGCGAGCGCCAGGAGAAGGCCCAGCCCTGCTTCAGGCCGGCGAGATAGCCGGGCAGCGCGGCAGGCATCACGATGTGCCAGGTGCCCTTGAGCCCGGTCGCACCGAGGGTGCGGCCCGCCCGCAGATAGAGCGGTGACACCTGGTCGACGCCCGACACCAGGCCGTTGGCGATCGACGGCACGGCGCCGAGCAGGATCACCGCGTACATCATCGAGTTGTTGAGCCCGAGCCAGATGACGGCCGGCGGCACCCAGGCCACGGACGGCAGCGACTGCAGACCCGACAGGATCGGACCGATTGCGGCCCGGACGAACTTCACCCGGGCGACCAGCAGTCCCAGCGGCGTACCGATGGCGAGCGCCAGCAGGAAGCCGAGCAGACCGCGGGAGACGCTGGTCCAGACGACCTCGAGCAGCGTGCCCGCCAGCCACATGTCGGACACGCTGTCCCACACCGCGGACGGGGAGGGCAGGCTGCCCTCGTCGGTGACCTTGGCCGTGACCAGGGCCTGCCAGACGACGATCACCAGAGCGACGGCGGTCAGCGGCGGCAGGACCTTCTTGAGCAGCACCTCGCGTACGGGCGTGCGGCGGACCTGCACCGCGTCGAGTGCGTCCAGCCCGGCTTCGAGCCCGGCCAGATCGTCGGCCTTCGCGGCGGCCTTGGTCTCAGTGCTGGCCATGACGGCGGATCTCCCCACGCAGTTCCTCGGTGATCTCGACGGACAGCTCCGCCACGGCGGCGTCCTCGATACGGCGCGGCTGGTCGATGTTCACGGTCCACTCACGGGCGATCCGGCCCGGACGGGAGGACAGCAGCACCACACGCTCGGCCAGCCGCACCGCCTCCCGCACGTTGTGGGTGACGAAGAGGACCGAGACGTTCGTCTCGCGCCAGATCCGGGTCAGCTCGTCGTGCAGTACGTCCCGGGTGATGGCGTCGAGCGCCGCGAACGGCTCGTCCATCAGCAGCAGCTGGCTGTCCTGGGCGAGAGCCCGGGCCATCGCCACGCGCTGGCGCATACCGCCCGACAGCTCGTGCACCCGCTTGCCGTACGCGCCCTGGAGCCGTACGAGCTCAAGCAGCCGCTCCGCCTCCGAGCGCCGCTCGGTCTTGGCGACGCCGCGCAGGCGCAGCGCCAGTTCGATGTTCTTGCCCGCGGTCAGCCACGGGAACAGAGCGTGCTCCTGGAACATCAGGGCGGGCCGCCCGCCGGGGGTCGCGATGGACCCCGCGGTCGGACGGTCGAGCCCCGCCACCAGATTGAGCAGAGTCGACTTTCCGCACCCGGAGGCTCCCAGGAGGGTGACGAACTCGCCCGGAGCGACATCGAGGGTGATGTCGTCCAGGACGAGCTGCTGCCCGGAAGGTCCGGCGAAGGACTTCGAGACATGCTCGAGACGGGCGGCGTGTTCGACCGTCACGCGGTCATCGGCCTTGGCGATCGCTGTGGCCATGGTCGTCACCTCCTGGGAACTCGGTCGGATGCGGGGTTACTTGACGCCGAGCGAGGCGTCGACGGCCGCGGGCTTGCCCTCGGCCTTGAGGACCTTGTTGAGCAGCGACAGGTCGTAGATGCCGGCCAGGTCGGGCTTCTCCAGCAGGCCCGCCTTCACCGCGTGGTCCGCCTCGGTCTGGAGCGTCGCGGCCAGAGGGTCATCGGTGAACTGGATCGACTTCCACGCCGGGTCGAGCACCTCGGGCTTCAGCGCCTTGCCGGTGAGCGCCTCGAGCTTGGCGTTCGCGGACGCCTTCGCCTTGTCCGGGTTGGCGTTGATCCACGCGTTGGTCTTCACCGAACCGCGCAGCACGGCCTCGACGACGTCCGGGTGCTCCTTGAGGAACTTCTGCGACACGATGATGTTCGTGATCACGAACTTCTTGTCGGGCCACAGCGTCGACTCGTCGAGCAGCACCTTGCCGCCCTCGCTGACCAGCTTGGACGCCGTCGGCTCCGGCACCCAGGCACCGTCGATGGAGCCGGCCTTGTAGGCGTCCGGGGTCACCTTGTTCTCCGTACGGACGACGGAGACGTCGCCCTTGCCGCTCTGGGAGTCGACCTTCCAGCCCTTCTCGGCAATCCAGTTCAGGAACGCGACGTCCTGGGTGTTGCCGAGCTGCGGCGTGGCGATCTTCTTGCCCTTGACGTCGTCCAGGGTCTTGATCTTGGCCGGGTTCACCACGAGCTTCACACCGCCGGAGGCCGAACCGCCGATGATGCGCAGGCTCTTGCCCTTGGACTTGGTGTAGCCGTTGATGGACGGCGAGGGACCGATGAAGCCGATGTCGATGGAGCCCGCGTTCAGCGCCTCGATCTCGGAAGGCCCGGCGTTGAAGGTGGTCGACTTGAGCTTGGTCCCGCCCAGCTCCTTCTGGATCAGCCCCTCCTGCTCGCCGACCAGCGCGGTGGCGTGCGTGAGGTTCTGGAAGTAACCGAGCTTGACGGTGTCGGCGGAGAGCTTCTCGCCCTTGGCTGCGGGAGCGACGTTGTCGTCCTTCTTCGCCTCGGAACCGTAGCCGCAGGCGGTGAGCGCCACAGCGAGCACAGGGAGGGCGGCGGCAGCAACGAGACTGCGGCACAAGGTGGTACGGCTGGCAGGCACGGGAGGGTTTCCTCTCGGAGGCCCGGTTCTTACGTCACGTGGGACGCGGCCGGGAGTGTCGGCGTCTTCGTCGGTGCAGGCTGTGGGGGGTGCGGGCGCGCAGGCAGTGCGCGTACGTCATCGCGCACATCGCGCCACCCCGCCCGTGCCCGCGCCGAGCGTGCCGCTGCCGACGCGGCCGCCCTCCTTCGCGAACGTGGCGTAGAAGTCCGTTGTCATCAGAAGTCCCAGCCCTCGTCGTCGGTCTCGTCCTTGACCGGCTCGGGGCTGGCGAAGGACTCGCCGACCATACCCGCGGTGAGCGTGGTGCCGTCCGCGGGGTCGATCAGGATGAAGGAGCCGGTGCGGCGGGAGTCGGCGTACGAGTCGAGCGGCAGCGGCTCGGCGGTGCGGATCTTGACGCGGCCGATGTCGTTGGCGACCAGTTGCCCAGGGTGCGGGTGCAGGGACAGGTCGTCGAGGGTCAGCCGGGACGGGATGTCCTTGACGATCGCCTTGACCGTTCGGGTGCCGTGCTTGAGCAGCACCCGGTGGCCGACGGTGAGCGGCTGGTCGGCGACGTGGCAGACGGTCGCCTCGACGTCCTGGGTGGTCGCGGGCGCGTCCTTGCTCGGCACGATCAGGTCGCCGCGCGAGATGTCGATGTCGTCCTCCAGCAGGAGGGTGACGGACTGCGGGGTCCAGGCGATGTCCACAGCCTGGCCGAGCAGGTCGATCCTGGCGATCTTCGAGGTGCGGCCCGCGGGCAGCACGGTCACCTGCTCGCCGACGCGGAACGTGCCGGCCGCGATCTGGCCCGCGTAGCCCCGGTAGTCGGGGTGCTCCACGGTCTGCGGACGGATCACGTACTGCACGGGCAGCCGGGCGTGGCAGCCGGTCAGATCGTGGCTGACCGGGACCGTCTCCAGGTGCTCGAGGACGGTCGGGCCGCCGTACCAGTCCATGTTGGCGCTGGGCTCCACCACGTTGTCGCCCGCGAGCGCCGAGATCGGGATCGCGGTGATCTCGGGGACGCCGAGGGAAGCGGCATACGAGGTGAACTCCTCGGCGATCGCGGCGAAGACGGGCTCGGCGTACTCGACGAGGTCCATCTTGTTGACGGCGAGGACGACATGCGGGACGCGCAGCAGGGCGGCGACGGCGGCATGGCGGCGGGTCTGCTCGACGACACCGTTGCGGGCGTCGACCAGCACGACGGCCAGCTCGGCCGTGGACGCGCCGGTCACCATGTTCCGCGTGTACTGCACATGGCCCGGGGTGTCGGCGAGGATGAACCGCCTGCGTGCGGTGGCGAAGTAGCGGTAGGCGACGTCGATGGTGATGCCCTGCTCACGCTCGGCCCGCAGACCGTCCGTGAGCAGCGCCAGGTCCGGTGTCTCCTGGCCGCGCGAGCGGGAGGCCTGCTCGACGGCCTCCAGCTGGTCGGTCAGCACCGACTTGGAGTCGTGCAGCAGCCGCCCCACGAGGGTGGACTTGCCGTCGTCGACGGACCCGGCGGTGGCGAAACGCAGCAGGGTGGTGGCCGAGATCCCGGCGAGCTGTTCGGTCGTGGTCGTCATGGCTAGAAGTACCCTTCGCGCTTGCGGTCTTCCATCGCTGCCTCGGACATCTTGTCGTCGGCGCGGGTGGCGCCCCGCTCGGTGAGCCGGGATGCGGCGATCTCGGCGATCACGGCGTCGAGCGTGGTGGCGTCGGAGTCGACGGCGCCGGTGCAGGACATGTCGCCGACGGTGCGGTAGCGGATCAGCCGCGTCTCGACGTTCTCCGACTCCTTGGGGCCGCCCCACTCGCCGGCGGTCAGCCACATGCCGTTGCGGGCGAAGACCTCACGCTCGTGCGCGAAGTAGATGTCGGGCAGCTCGATCTTCTCGCGCTCGATGTACTGCCAGACGTCCAGTTCGGTCCAGTTGCTCAGGGGGAACACGCGGACGTGCTCGCCGGGCGCGTGGCGGCCGTTGTAGAGCTGCCACAGCTCGGGCCGCTGGCGGCGCGGGTCCCACTGCGAGAACTCGTCACGCAGCGAGAACACCCGCTCCTTGGCGCGCGCCTTCTCCTCGTCCCGGCGGCCGCCGCCGAACACCGCGTCGAAGCGATGCTCTTGGATGGCCTCGGTCAGCGGCACGGTCTGGAGCGGATTGCGCGTCCCGTCGGGACGCTCGCGCAGCTTCCCGGCGTCGATGTAGTCCTGTACGGATGCCACATGCAGCCGGAGGTTGTGCTGCGCCACCGTACGGTCGCGGTACTCCAGAACCTCGGGGAAGTTGTGCCCGGTGTCCACGTGCAGCAGCGTGAAGGGGATCGCCGCGGGGGCGAAGGCCTTCAGCGCCAGATGCAGCATGACGATGGAGTCCTTGCCGCCGGAGAAGAGGATCACCGGCCGCTCGAACTCGCCCGCAACCTCGCGGAAGATGTGCACCGCCTCGGACTCCAGCGCGTCCAGGTGCGACAAGGCGTACGGGCTGTCGGTGCCGTCGTGAACAGTGGCGGCCGTCGTCATGCCAGACCCCTCTCGGTGAGCAGCGCGTGAAGCGCCGCCGCGGACTCCTGCACGGTCTGCTGGTGCGACTCGATCCGCAGATCAGGGCTCTGCGGCTCCTCGTACGGGTCGTCCACACCGGTCAGCCCGCTGATCTCGCCCGCGGCCTGCTTGGCGTAAAGACCCTTCACATCGCGTACGGAGCAGACCTCGACCGGAGTCGCGACATGCACCTCGACGTACGGCGTGCCCTCTGTGGCGTGGCGCTTGCGCACAGCCTCGCGGCTGTCCTCGTACGGGGCGATCACCGGCACCAGCGCCTTGACGCCGTTGGACGCCAGCAGCTCGGCGACGAAGCCGATCCGCTGGACGTTGGTGTGCCGGTCCTCGCGGCTGAAGCCGAGGCCCGCGGAGAGGAACTCGCGGATCTCGTCGCCGTCGAGCACCTCGGTGCGGTGGCCGTCGGCGCGCAGCCGCTCCGCCAGCTCGAAGGCGATGGTGGTCTTGCCCGCGCTCGGCAGACCGGTGAGCCAGATGGTGGCCCCAGTCACGTGCTTGTCTCCCAGAATCGTCATCCGTGCAGCCCGCATTCGGTCTTGCCCCGCCCGGCCCAGCGGCCGGCCCGGGCGTCCTCGCCCTCCAGCACCCGGCGGGTGCAGGGTGCGCAGCCCACGGAGGCGTAACCGTCCATCAGCAGCGGGTTGGTGAGGACGCCGTGCTCGGCGACGTAGGCGTCCACGTCGTCCTGCGTCCAGCGGGCGATCGGCGAGACCTTGACCTTCTGCCGCTTCTCGTCCCAGCCGACGACCGGGGTGTTGGCCCGGGTCGGGGACTCGTCGCGGCGCAGGCCCGTCGCCCACGCCTCGTACGCGGTCAGTCGTTCTTCGAGGGGCTTGACCTTGCGCAGGGCGCAGCACAGGTCCGGGTTGCGGTCGTGGAGCTTCGGGCCGTACTCGGCGTCCTGCTCGGCCACCGACTGACGGGGCGTGAGCGTGATGACGTTGACGTCCATCACGGCCTCGACCGCGTCGCGGGTCCCGATGGTTTCGGGGAAGTGGTAGCCGGTGTCGAGGAAGACGACGTCGACGCCGGGGAGTACACGGGAGGCGAGATGGGCGACCACCGCGTCCTCCATCGACGAGGTGACGCAGAAGCGCGGACCGAAGGTGTCGGCCGCCCACTTCAGGATCTCCAGTGCGGAGGCGTCTTCGAGGTCCCGCCCGGCCTGCTCGGCGAGCTCCCGAAGATCCGTTGCCTGAGTCGTCGTCATATCTCCTGCCCTTCACCGTCGTTGCGCTGAAGCCCTCGGGTCAGCAGCCCGAGGAACTTCAACTGGAAGGCTCGGTTGCAGGCTGCGCATTCCCACGCGCCGTGACCCTGCTCGTTGGGACGCAGGTCCTCGTCGCCGCAGTAGGGGCAGTAGAAGGGTGCGGCACGCTCGCTCATGACAGTGCCTCCTCGGACGCACGCGCCGCCCAGGTGGCGAAGCGCTCGCCGTCCTCGCGCTCCGCCTGGAAGCGCTTGAGCACACGCTCGACGTAGTCGGGCAGCTCCGTGGAAGTGACCTTCAGGCCACGGACCTTGCGCCCGAAGCCCGCCTCCAGGCCCAGCGCGCCGCCCAGGTGCACCTGGAAGCCCTCGACCTGATTGCCGTCGGGGTCGAGCATGAGCTGGCCCTTGAGACCGATGTCCGCGACCTGGATACGGGCGCAGGCATTGGGGCAGCCGTTGATGTTGATGGTGATCGGCTCGTCGAACTCGGGGATGCGGCGCTCGAGTTCGTCGATGAGCGAGGCACCGCGCGCCTTGGTCTCGACGATGGCCAGCTTGCAGAACTCGATACCGGTGCAGGCCATGGTGCCGCGCCGGAAGGGGGAGGCGTTGACTTGCAGGTCCAGCGCCTCAAGGCCGGCGACGAGGGATTCGACCTGCGCTTCCTCGACGTCGAGCACGATCATCTTCTGCTCGGCGGTGGTACGCAGCCGGCCCGAGCCGTGCGCTTCCGCGACCTCGGCGATCTTCGTCAGGGTCGTACCGTCCACACGGCCGACGCGCGGGGCGAAGCCGACGTAGAAGCGGCCGTCCTTCTGCTTGTGCACACCGAGGTGGTCGCGCCAGGTTCCGGTCGGCTGCTCGGGCGCGGGGCCGTCGATCAGCTTCCGCTGCAGGTAATCGTCCTCCAGGACCTGGCGGAACTTCTCCGCGCCCCAGTCGGCGATCAGGAACTTCAGCCGGGCGCGGGTGCGCAGCCGGCGGTAGCCGTAGTCACGGAAGATGCCGATGACACCGCCGTACACGTCCGGGACCTCGTCCAGCGGGACCCAGGCACCCAGCCGGACACCGAGCTTGGGGTTGGTGGAGAGTCCTCCGCCGACCCACAGGTCGAAACCGGGACCGTGCTCGGGGTGGTTGACGCCCACAAAGGCGATGTCGTTGATCTCGTGCGCGACATCGAGCTGCGGGGAGCCGGAGATGGCGGACTTGAACTTGCGCGGCAGGTTGGAGAAGTCGGGGTTGCCGATGAAGCGGCGCTGGATCTCGTCGATGGCGGGGGAGCCGTCGATGATCTCGTTCTCGGCGATGCCCGCCACGGGCGAGCCGAGGATCACCCGGGGAGTGTCACCGCAGGCCTCGGTGGTCGACAGGCCGACCCCTTCGAGACGGCGCCAGATCTCCGGGACGTCCTCGATCCGGATCCAGTGGTACTGGACGTTCTGCCGGTCGGTGATGTCGGCGGTGCCGCGCGCGAACTCCTGCGAGATCTCGCCGATCACCCGCAGCTGCTCGGTGGTCAGCCGCCCGCCGTCGATACGGACGCGCAGCATGAAGTACTTGTCGTCCAGCTCCTCCGGCTCCAGGATCGCGGTCTTGCCGCCGTCGATCCCGGGCTTGCGCTGGGTGTAGAGCCCCCACCAGCGCATCCGTCCGCGCAGGTCGGCGCCGTCGATCGAGTCGAAGCCGCGGTGGGCGTAGATCGTCTCAATGCGTGTCCGCACATTGAGACCGTCGTCGTCCCTCTTGGTCTGCTCGTTGGCGTTCAGCGGCGTCATGTGGCCAACAGCCCACTGACCCTCACCACGGTGGCGCCCGGCCTTGCGGCGGGGCGTGGTGGGGGCGGGTTTTTCGGGGGTGGCGGCCATGGCGGTATGTCCTTCGAGACTGCAGGAGGGCGGCTCTGAGCTGCACACTCGCGCGGGGGCGCGACGATGCGCAGGGGGAGTGAAGAGTGCGGGATGCTCGGCTGTGCTGTTCTTTCAGCAGGCCGGACAGATGGCGCTGGACATGCGGCCGAGGTCGACGTGCCGCCGACTCACCAAGGCAATTCCAGTTCCAGACATGACGGAAGCGTGTCACGGCGGTCCAAGGGCAGTCCACCGTTATCCAGAATGTGGACAACACCGTCCCGCATCGCGAGACAGTGTGTTGCCCGTCACTCAGCCGTGGGCACCGGGCCAGGGGCCGGGAGCGGCCGTCTCGGTCTCCTGCTCGACCTTCGTGTCGAAGAGAGTGAAGCCCCGCCGCAGGTAATTGTCCATCGCATGCGGGCCGTCCTTGGAGCAGGTGTGCAGCCAGACACGCTTCGTCGGCGCGACGCCCGGCCGGCGCTCCGCAAGGTCCCAGGCCCTGGCCACTCCGTACGAGAGCAGATGGCCGCCGATCCGGCGTCCCCGGAAGGCCGGGATCAGCCCGAAGTAGGCGATCTCTACAGAGCCCCCCTCCTGCGCCTCCAGCTCCACATAACCGGCCGGGGTGCCCTTCTCGTACGCCACCCAGGTCTCGGTGCCCGGCCGCGCGAGCAGTTCCACCCACTGCGCGTACGTCATGCCGAGCCGGTCGTTCCAGTGGATGTCACCGCCGACGGCCGTATACAGGAAGCGGCTGAACTCGGGCGAAGGCACCTCGGCGCGGACGATCCGCAGATCTCCTTCCGGGGCGGGGGACGGCCGCAGATCCGCGGGCGAGGTCTGTTCCAGGGACCAGGTGGTCACAGTGATGCTCATGCGCGCCAGGGAATCACGCCGCCCTGAACAGGCCAAAAGCGGTGCCGGAGCGTGCCAGGACGGTCACTCCTCCCCGCGGCGTGCCCGGCGCACCGCCGGGGCCGTGGAGTACGGCAGCAGCTCGGCCGGCTCGGGCGGCCCGACCAGCTCCACCTCGACGTCCTCGGCGAAGCGGTACGGGCGGTGCGCCAGCACCTGTGCCAGATGCCGCCGCAGCCGCGACATCTCGGCCCGTACCGTCACCGTCCGCGTCGGATCCTCGAAGATGTCGTGCGCCAGCT
Source organism: Streptomyces sp. NPDC005408 (assembly GCF_040606445.1). NCBI lineage: Bacteria > Bacillati > Actinomycetota > Actinomycetes > Kitasatosporales > Streptomycetaceae > Streptomyces > Streptomyces sp. NPDC005408. Next base: position 16,599 of record NZ_JBEXEX010000038.1, read on the forward strand.
GCGCGGCGCTGCGCCCGTCGGGGTGCAGCGCCAGTACGTACAGCAGCTCGGCATGGCGCGGGCTGAGCTCCTTGGCCCAGCTGCCCGCCTCGCCGGAGACGGTCACCGAAGGCCGCCGCGGTCTGCTGAGATCCAGTACGACCCGGGTCGGCGCCGCCGTGGACCGCTCCTCCACCCGCACCAGCCAGCCGCCGGGCAGCGGCTCGATCGTGCACATGCCCAGCGAGGGCAGCCAGACGCGGCTGCCGATGGACTTCGGCAGCGGCAGCCGCCCGGGCGGCTGCATCCCGGTGACCGCGGCGGGCCAGCCGTTCACATCGACGGCCAGCGCCCGGCCCGTCATCCGCGCGAGCAGCGGCGACGCCACGGTGCGCAGCCGGTCCAGCGTCGCGAAATGCCCGTTGCGCAGTTCGGCCTCGGCGAGCCGGGTGACCGAGGTGACCAGCGAGAGGGTCGCCGGATGCATCGTGGACAGCGGTCCGCTGACATCGACCACACCGATCAGCCTGCCGTCGCGCGGATCGGTGACCGGAGCGCCCGCGCAGGTCCAGGTGTCGTGGGAGGAGACGAAGTGCTCCGCGGAGTGCACCTGGACGGGCCGCCGGGAGACCAGGGGAGTGCCGACGCCGTTGGTGCCGACGAGGCCCTCGTTCCAGTCGGCGCCCAGGACGAAGCCGTGCGCGTCGCCCTTGCGCAGCACGGTCGACTTGCCCTCGCGCCAGAGCACCCGCCCCTCCGGGTCCGCGACGACCATGATGTGCTGCGCCGCCTCCGCGATCGAGACCAGACCGTCCCGCAGTACGGGCAGCACCTCCCGCAGCGGCGATGCCTGTCTGCGGCGTTCGATCTCCTCCAGCGGCAGGAGACCCGCTCTGCGGTCCCGGTCGGGATCGACGCCGCGGCGCAGCATCCGCTGCCACGACTCCTCGATGTCGGCCCGTGGGGCGACCCGGGAGCGGCGCCCGCTGAGCGCGGCGTCCCGTACCCCCTTCAGTAACCGGGCGGCGTCCGCGGTGTCCATGGCGGAGAGCCTGGCCAGATCGAGCGTTGTGTTCTGCACTGGGTCCTCCAGGGCGACGCCAGCGTCCGAGTGCGGGGGGCTGGCTCAATCCTGCCCCTCCCGGGGCGGCGCACGCGGCGTTACGGCGCACAAGGCTGCAACCCTTTGCAACCCTCGCGAACGGGCGTGCGCTTGTACGAAGGTGACGGTGCACCGGTTCGCCGGTGGTCGTGCGCTGCTCCGCACTGCGGGGCGCATGACGGAGCGCGGGGTGGTGCCGTGTCGGCGCAGCACCACCCCGACAGCCCTCATACAGGTCTCAGACCACGGCTCGCGCCCGCTCGACGACCGACCCCAGATCGAGTGTGTGCGGCAGCGTGCCGAAGGCAGTGCCCCAGTCCCCGCCGAGCCGTGACGCGCAGAACGCGTCCGCCACCTCCGGCGGCGCCCAGCGCACCAGCAGCGAGCCCTGAAGCACCAGCGCCATCCGCTCCACCAGTCGCCGCGCCCGTGCCTCGATGCCGTTGAGATCGGCCAGTTCGGTCAGCAGGGCCTTGATCGCCCCGTCGAGGCGGTGGTCGGCGCCCCGGGCCGTGCCGACCTCCTGCAGGAAGGCGTTCAGCGCCTGCGGCTCACGCTGGAGGGCGCGCAGGACGTCCAGCGCCTGGACGTTGCCCGAGCCCTCCCAGATCGAGTTGAGCGGCGACTCGCGCAGCAGCCGCGGCAGGCCCGACTCCTCGACATAGCCGTTGCCGCCCAGGCACTCCAGGGATTCGGCCACGGTCGGCGTACACCGCTTGGTCACCCAGTACTTGGCGGCGGGCACCGCGAGCCGCAGGAAGGCCCGCTCCTCCTCCGTATCGGCGTCGTACGCGGCGGCGAGCCGCAGCGCCAGCGTCGTTGCCGCCTCCGACTCCAGTGCCAGATCGGCCAGTACGTTGCGCATCAGCGGCTTGTCGATCAGCAGCCCGCCGAACGCGCTGCGGTACGCGCTGTGGTGGATCGCCTGAGCCACCGACTGCCGCATGAGCGCGGCCGATCCGACGACACAGTCCAGCCGGGTCGCCGCCACCATCTCGATGATGGTGCGCACCCCACGGCCCTCCTCGCCGACGCGGCGCGCCCAGGTCCCGTCGAACTCGACCTCGCTCGACGCATTGGACTTGTTGCCCAGCTTGTCCTTGAGGCGCTGGATCCGGAACACATTCCTGGTCCCGTCCTCCAGCACCCGCGGCACCAGGAAACAGGTCAAACCACCGGCCGCCTGGGCGAGTACCAGAAAACCGTCACACATCGGAGCGGAGCAGAACCACTTGTGACCGGTGAGCAGATACTCCCCGTCGCCGGCGATCGGCTCCGCCCGCGTCGTATTGGCCCGGACGTCGCTGCCGCCCTGCTTCTCCGTCATCCCCATGCCGAACAGGGATCCCGCCTTCAGCGAGGCCGGGCGCAGCCCCTCCTCGTACGCCTCGGAGGTCAGCCGCGGCTCCCACTCCGCCGCCAGCGCCGGGTCCGTCCGCAGCGCGGGCACCGAGGCATGCGTCATCGACACCGGGCAGCCGTGCCCGGCCTCCGCCTGCGTCCACACCAGGAACCCGGCCGCGCGCCGCACATGCCCGGCAGGGCGGCCCCAGGCGTTGGTCAGCCCCGACGAGACGGCCTTGCCGAGCAGCCGGTGCCAGGACGGATGGAACTCGACCTCGTCGATCCGGTTCCCGTACCGGTCGTGCGTCCGCAGTTTCGGCGGATTCTCATTGGCCTGCACCCCCCACTCCTGGGCCTGCGCGGATCCCGCGGTCCGGCCGAGGGCCGAGAGCTCCTCCCGTACACCGTCGAGGAGTTCGGGAGCGACATGCCGCTCCACGCCTTCCGTCAGGGCCGGGTCGGACGTGTAGACGTCGTACCCCACCAGGGGCGGAGGCTGGTTGGTCACTGTGTGGGTGCTAGCTGCCATGCCGATACGGTAAGGAGGTGCAGGCAGCAAATGAAACACCCGAGCGGCCATCGGGCCGACTCCACCGGGCCCGAGTCCTCTACCGCAACGTCTCGAAGCGGAAGATGGCATGGCTGCTGCTGAAAGACACGGTCAATTCGTGCATCGAGTACCGCATCCTCGGCCTCGCCGCCGAGGCGGCGTTCTTCACGCTGCTGTCCCTGCCGCCGCTGCTGCTCGGCATGATCGGTCTCCTGGGCTATGTCGACAACTGGACCAACACCACGACCGTCGCCTCGATCGAGTCGAACATCCTGGACGCCGTGGGCACGGTGCTGTCCGAGCGTGGCGTCAACGAGATCGCCAAGCCCCTGCTGGAGGACGTCACCCACGGCGGCCGGCCGGACATCATCTCCATCGGCTTCGCCATCGCCCTGTGGTCGGGATCGCGGGCGGTGAATGTCTTCATCGACACGATCACCGTGATGTACGGCCTCGACGGCCAGCGCGGCATCGTCGCGACCCGGCTGCTCGCCTTCCTGCTCTACATCGTGGCCCTGCTGATCGGCGCGGTCGTGCTGCCGCTGGCGGTCGTCGGACCGGACCGGGTGGTGGAGATCATCCCGTGGGGCACGGAAGTGGTCAGCATCCTGTACTGGCCGGTGGTCAGCCTGCTCTCGATCGCCTTCCTGACCACGCTCTATCACGTGTCCGTCCCCGTCCGTTCCCCCTGGATCGAGGACGTCCCCGGCGCGCTGGTGGCGCTCGGGATGTGGGTGCTCGGCAGCTTCCTGCTGCGCATCTACCTCACCAGCACGGTCGAGGGCCCCACGATCTACGGCTCGCTCGCCGCCCCCATTGCCGTCCTGCTGTGGATCGGCCTGACCGCCTTCGCGGTCCTGGTGGGCGCGGCGGTCAACGCCGCGATCGACCGCGTCTGGCCGTCGGTCGCCACGGCGGCCGCCCGCGCGGCCAATGAGCGCATGCGCGCGGCCAACGCGGTGGAGATCGTCGCACGGGCGAAGGCGGCGCATGTCCTGGAAGAGGACGATGAGGACTTCGACGATGACGGGTACGAGGGGGGCGGCGGGGACATGCCGTCGGAGTTCCCCGAGCGGTGGTCGCGTTTCCTGCCGCCCGACGATGTGAAGTCCCGGCTGCACACAGGGCGGGACAACGGGCGGGACAGCCGCGACAAGGAGAACAACGGCGGGTAGGTGTCCCGGGGCGAATCGGTGTCCGGCGGGCCGCCTGAGCCGTAGCCTCGACGGTGTGTACGAGGAATGGCCGTCAAGGCTCGACGGTGCCGTCGTCTGGACACGGACGCCGTCGGCCGGCGCCGTGCATCCCGTACTCCCGGACGGCTGTATGGACCTGCTCTGGGCCGCTGGCCGTCTCCTCGTCGCAGGGCCCGACACCCACGCCTTCACCCCCGATGACGAGGGGAGTGTCAGATACGCGGGGGTGCGCTTCGCGCCCGGGACCGCGCCCGCGTTTCTCGGCGTACCGGCCCATGAGCTGCGCGACCGGCGGGTCGAGCTCGCCGATCTGTGGGGCGGCGCGGAGGCCCGCCGCCTCGCCGAGCGCATCGACGATGCCGTGGACCCGGCGGCGGAGCTCGAGGCGGTGGCACTGGCGCGGGCGGTCGAGTCCGTGCCGCCCGACCCGCTGCTGAGCGAGGTCGTACGGCGCCTGGATTCTGGCGGCACCGTCGCGGGCGCGGCGGCCGCCGTGGGCCTCGGCGCACGTCAGCTGCACCGGCGCTCCCTGGACGCGTTCGGATACGGGCCCAAGACACTGGCCCGCGTACTGCGGCTGCAGCGGGCGCTCGCGCTCGTCCGGGAGGACGTGCCGTACGCCGAGGCGGCACTGCGCGCGGGCTGCGCCGACCAGGCGCATCTCGCCCGTGAGATGCGCGATCTGGCCGGGATCACCCTGGGCGCCTACGAGGCGTTGGCGAACAGCGAGACGGCGCAGCCGTCGGGGTCGAGGACGACCGCGTAACGCTGGCCCCACTCCGCGTCCCAGGGCTTCAGGTGTCCTTGGTGACCGGCCGCGGTCAGCTCGGCGTAGACCGAGTCCACCTCGGCAGGGCTGTCGCAGAGGAAGGCCAGCCCGAGACGTTCGCTGCCCTCGGGGCGCGTCCAGTCGGGTTCGAAGGAGCGGATGACGTCCTCGGTGTCCCACAGCATGCGCAGGCCGCCGCGCAGCGTCGCCTCGACGTGGGGAGCGGATTCGGCGTCGGCGGGGATGTCCAGGCCGAGCCGGCGGTAGAAGGCGAGAGAGGCGGCCATGTCGGCGACGACGAGGCCGATCGCATCGAGTCGTGGAGTCATGACCTCACCGTAGGCAGGGCTGCGGCCTGCGGTCTTGAACGAATCGGACGTCCGCGGATGCTCGGGGCCCTGTGTCCGGGCGTCACAGTTTCGTAAGGCGGGACGGGCATGGACCGCACTGCGGGCAGAGCACACTGGCCGTATGCACACCATTCTGGTCGTCGACGACGATCCGACCGTCGCCGAAGTCGTCACCGGCTATCTGGAGCGCGCGGGCTTCACCGTGGACCGGGCCGCCGACGGGCGGCAGGCGCTGCGGATCGCCGCCGACCGGCTGCCCGACCTGGTCGTCCTCGATCTGATGCTGCCGGGCATGGACGGCCTTGAGGTGTGCCGCAGGCTCCGCGCCGGGGCGTCGGCGGCAGTGCCCGTGATCATGCTGACCGCGCGCGGCGACGAGGATGACCGGATCCTCGGACTCGAAATCGGGGCGGACGACTATGTGACCAAGCCGTTCAGCCCGCGCGAGCTGGTGCTGAGGGTCGAGTCCGTACTGCGCAGGGGTGGCACTGCGGGCGATCGGCGGACCGGGCCCGAGCTGGCCGCAGCGGGCATCGTGCTGGACCCGGCGGCGCGGCGGGCCACCAAGGACGGGCTCGAACTGGGCCTGACCCTGCGGGAGTTCGATCTGCTGGCGCATCTGATGCGGCACCCGGGCGAGGCGATCGGCCGGGAGCGGCTGATGCACGACGTGTGGGGCTGGGAGTTCGGCGATCTGTCCACCGTCACGGTCCATGTACGGCGGCTGCGCGGCAAGATCGAGGACGATCCGGCCAGGCCCCGGCTGATCCAGACGGTGTGGGGCGTGGGCTACCGCTTCGACGTGCCGAAGGAAGACGTGCCGCGGGGAGACGTGCCGAAGGAACAGGACGCCCCGCTGCCGCGAGAAGAGGCCTGACCACCGTGAGCGACATGCTTCTCATCGCCCTCTTCGCCTTCCTCGGGGCCGCCGCCGTCGGCCTGCTCGGCGCGCTGGTCCTGCGCGTGCTGCGCCACCGCTCGGTCGCCGTCTCGCTCACCATCGTGGTCGCCGTCGCCGTCACCGCCATGCTCGCCGGGACGCTCGCCGTCGCCCAGGCGATGTTCCTGTCCGCGCACGACCTCACCGTCGTGACCACGGTCGTCGCGATGGCGGCGGTCGTCTCGCTCGCCACCGCGCTGCTGCTCGGCCGGTGGGTCGTCGCGCGCAGCCGCGAACTCGCCCTGGCGGCACGCTCGTTCGGCGACGGCGGCTCCTTCGCCGCCCCCGACGGCGCCTCCACCGCCGAACTCGCAGCACTCAGCCGCGAACTCGCCGCCACCAGCGACCGGCTCGCCGCATCCCGCGAGCGCGAACGCGCCCTGGAAACCTCCCGCCGGGAGCTCGTCGCCTGGATCTCGCACGATCTGCGCACCCCGCTCGCCGGGCTGCGCGCCATGTCCGAAGCCCTGGAGGACGGCGTCGTCGCCGACCCGGCCCGCTACCACCGCCAGATCCGTACCGAGGTCGACCGTCTCAACTCCATGGTCGGCGACCTCTTCGAGCTCTCCCGCATCCACGCGGGCACGCTGGCCCTCACCCCCACCCGGATGTCGGTCTACGACCTGGTGGGGGAGGCGCTCGCCGGTGCGGACCCGCTGGCCCGCGAGCACGGCGTACGCCTCGTCGGGGACATGGTCGAGCAGGTCCCGGTAGAGGTGGACGGCAAGGAGATGACCCGCGTCCTGGCGAACCTCCTGGTCAACGCCATCCGCCGGACCCCCGCCGACGGCACCGTCGCCGTCGCCGCCGAACGCCGCGAGGACTGGGTCGTCCTCTCCGTCACCGACGGCTGCGGCGGCATCCCGGAGGAGGACCTGCCCCGGGTCTTCGACACCGGCTGGCGCGGCACCCAGGCCCGTACGCCCCCGGCGGGCGCGGGTCTCGGCCTCGCCATCGTCCGCGGCATCGTCGAGGCGCACGCGGGCCGCGCCGACGTGCGCAATGTGACGGGCGGCTGCCGCTTCGAGGTGTCACTGCCCGCCGCGGCGGCACAGGGCAGCTGAAACAGCGTCAGTCCGTATGCGTGACCGCCGAGTCGGCCGGGCAGTGAACCGGCGATGGCCTTGGGGGAGGTATCGCGATCTGTAACCGGCAGAAGGCAGGGGTGCGGACGTATGGCGTCAGCAGCGAAGTGGCAATTCCAGGACGACCGCGGGAGGGTGGCCGCAGCCGCGGTGACGCCGACGAGGCCGGTGGCCTACATCCAGGCCGGAGCGACACTCTTCGACCACGGCATACGCCCGGTCGGCCTCTTCGGCTCCAACCACGACGGCGACAGCGCCGATCCGGCCAAGGCCGGGGCGCTGCCGCTCGCGGACATCGCCTATCTGGGCTCGGGAACAGCCGTCGAGGCGGACGCGGTTCTGCGTGCGGAACCCGATCTGGTGGTCGCGGTCGCCTACGGCACCGACCAGGTCTACGGCCTGGACCCGGACACGGCGAAATACATCGAGGAACGCGTGCCGGTCGTGGTCGTCGACGTGGGCCAGGGACGTTCACTGGGCGAGGTGCGTGACCGGTTCACGGCGCTCGCCCACTCGCTCGGGGCGGCGGCGGACGAATCGGGAGAAGCTGAACTGGGGCGCGCGGAGCGGCGGTTACGGACCCTCGCGGCCGGGGCCGCGCGGCTGCGCGTACTGGCCCTGTCGCCCGCCTCCCCGGACAGCGTGCATCTCGCCAGGCCACGGGCGTGGCCGGACCTGAGAGCGCTGGCCGACTGCGGCATCGGCCTGGTCGAGCCCGAGCGCGGGCCGGGCGCCAACTGGTCCACCGTCGACTGGACCGTGGCCGCCTCTACGCGGCCGGACATCGTGCTGACGGACGTACGGGCCAACGCCCTGCCCGTCGACCGGCTCGCCGGGATCGAGGAGTGGCAGTCCGCGGCGGGCGGCGCGGCGCGGCTGGTGCCGTGGAACCCTGAGATTCCGGGCAGCCACGTGGCGCACGCGCGGTTCTTCGATGCGGTTGCGGACGCGCTGGAGGCGTCTGCGGGATGACTGGCGGCAAGCCCCCAGACCCCCGGTTCGCCCTTCGGGCGTAGTCCTCAAACGCCGGACGGGCTTGATTTCCGCTGGTCGGCCTGAGAAGTCAGGCCGACCAGCGGGCCGTTCAAGCCCCGCCGGCGATTGAGGCGCGGGGTCTGGGGCGCAAGCCCCGGTCCGCTAGCTCGCGGCTGCTGCCGCCCGTGACGCCGTGCCCTTGTCCGCCGCCGCGGCGGGCGTCGGGGCGAGGAGCCGCTCGGCGAGATGGCCGAAGACCAGCCCGAAGACGGTCCAGACCGTGACCTGGATGGCGAGCGTTGCCAGCCGGAACTCCCAGACCACCGTGGCCGGGAAGTCCTTCGGTACCTCGTTGAACGAGGGCAGGAAAGCGAAGGCGAGCCCCGCGGCGACGACGAACGCGGCCGCGGCGGCGACGGTCGCGTTCCAGTTGCCCAGGCGAGGAGCCAGGCGCTTGCCGAGGATCACCGCGGCGATCGCGAGCAGAACGCTGAGCAGGATCATCAGGAAGTACACCGTCGTGCGCTTGCCGAGGGTGTCCGGGTCGCCGACGGCAGGCGGATTCGGCGGATACTTCAGATACGGCACGACGTACACGCTCAGCAGCGCGCCGAGTGCGACCAGCGCGGCCGTGGCGCGCGGGCCGAACCGGCCGATGCGCCCCAGCGCGAAACAGAACGCGAGGGCGGCGATACCGCCGATCGCGACGCCGAAGACCAGCACGCCGGTGGCGAGCCCGGCCGTGGACTGCATGGTGCGGCTGACGAGTTCCTCGCCGCCGTGCTCATGGCTGTGGCTCTCCTCGAACGCGATGGCGGCGTCGACAGGACCCTCGCCGAGCAGATAGGCGACGGCCAGCGCGAAGGCGCCCGCGATCAGGCCCGCGAGCATGCCGCGGACCAGCAGGGCTCTGACAGATATGGAGTTCATGAGTGTGTTCCCCTGGATTTCAGTGGCAGGGGAAGCCGAGCAGGTGGCGTCCGTCGTGGACCCACTCGTGCACGTTTTCACCGGAGATGAGCGAGGTGGCGCCCTGCTCGGCGCCGACGAAGTAGAGCAGGACGAGCATCAGTACGCCGAAGAAGAGCGCCCACGGAGCGATCGCCTTGAGCGAGATGGGGGTGATGGCCGGAGCGGCGGTGGCGGGCGCGGCAGAATGTGCCATGGCAGAACCTCCTGGGGGAACACGCGTCCCGATCGTGGTGCCTCAGACGAAGGTGCTGGGTCTGACTTCCCGCGCTCCCCACAGGGGAACGGGTTCACAGTGGCGCGACCGTGCCGGATTCTCACCGGACTTCCGTCACACCGTCGTCATGTCCACGCGACCGTACCGCTTGCTGGCCTGCGACGCTACGGCGCATGGGGCGTTCCGGGGCGCCCGAACACCCGTGGTGTGCTTGCGCCATGGGCTGCCGGCGGGAGAAGGGCGTACGAGATGACGGTACGGGTGATGTTGATCTCACCTGCGACGAGTGCGGCGCTACGGGAGGCCCGCTTCGACGACGACGTGCCGCTGGACGAGGCGGGAGCACGGCGTGCGCGCGCGGCCGCAGACGCGGGTGCGGCGCCGGGAGCGGACCGGGTGCTGACCGGGCCGTCCCTGCGCTGCCGGGAAACGGCCGCGGAGTTGGGGGTGGCTGCGGAGCCACTTCCGGAGCTCGGGGACTGGGACATGGGGCGATGGCGGGGGCGGCGGCTGGACGAAGTCGGCGTGAGCGAACCGGAGGCGGTGTCGGCCTGGTTGTCCGACCCGGCGGCCGTGCCGCACGGCGGCGAATCGCTGCGGGCGCTGTGCGCGCGGGTGGGGGGCTGGCTGGAGTCATTGCCGGGTGAGGCCGGGCGAGTGCTGGCGGTCGTCGAACCGGGGGTGGTCCGGGCGGCGGTCGTGCATGCGCTGGCGCTGCCGGCGGAGGTGTTCTGGAGGCTGGATGTCGCGCCGCTGACGCTGACGGAGCTGAGCGGGCGGGTGGGGCGCTGGAACCTGCGGTGCGGTCGGCCGCTGGGTCCGGGGTCGGGCTGAGGGTGCGCCTGCGGCGAGCGTAGCCCCCACCCCGTGTCGAACTGGGGGCAAGCCTCCAGACCCCCGTACGCGCTTCGCGCGTGTCCTCAAACGCCGGACGGGCTGGATGTGCGGCCCGGCCGCACATCCAGCCCTGTCGGGGTCCCCCCGGACGAAGTCTGGGGAGTTTGAGGCGCGGGGTCCGGGGCGGAGCCCCCCACGCGGCGGAGCCGCAAAATGTCACAGCGGGAAGGGGCGGGTGGGGAAAGAACCCCCCTCTCCACCCACCGCATCGTGAATGATGACCTCGGCATGCCGCAGCAGACCCACCCCCCGTCTCGCCGCGCGCCCCGCGCCCGGTGGGGCGCCCGCGGCGCGCGTGCCGCCGTGTTCGGCGTCGCGAGCGCGGCGCTCGCCGGGGCCGGTCACCACGTCGCCTCCGGCGAACCCGTCCCCTGGCTGCTGCTGCCGGCCGCCGCCTCCCTGGCCTTCCTCGGCGCCCTGCCCTGGGCCCACCGGCGGCGTTCCCTGGCCGCGGTGGCGTCCGCGACCTGCACCGCCCAGCTCGTCCTCCACCAGTTTCTGGCGCAGAGCCCCGACAGCCACGGCGCCCTGCACGGCACCGGCCACCCGATGCCCGGCGATCACGGCGTCCATCCGTCCGTGGCCGTGATGCTCGTCGCGCACACACTCGCCGCGCTCGCCGTGGCGGTGCTGATGCATCAGACGGACGACCAACTGGCCGCGATCCCACGCATATTGGGCCAGCTAGCCGCCACGGTCCGCGCCACCGTCGCGCGCTGGCTGGGCCGTTGGCGTACGCATCCCTGCCCCGGCCCGGACACCGCGGCCACCGCGGCAGGACCACGGCCGCCCCCAGGAGTGCCCGCGTACGCCGTCCTCGCGCATGTCGTCGTCCGCCGGGGGCCGCCAGGTCATGGGCAGTTGCCGACCCATACATGACCGATCGCGTGCTGCTTCACAGGAGTTGACCCCCATGACCAGAAGGACCTTCACCCTGCCCGCCGCCGCTGTCGCGGCCCTCGCCACGGTGCTCGCCGTGGCAGGACCGGCCGCGGCCCACGTCGAAGTGACCGCATCCGACCCGCGCGCCCTGGCGAAGAACGTCACCCTGACGTTCACCTCCGAGGCGGAGTCGGACACTTCGGGCATAGCCAAGCTCCAGGTCGTGCTGCCCAAGGGCATCGCGCCGGACGCTGTGAGCCTCAAGAAGGCGCCCCCCGGCTGGCAGCTGACGCCGTCCGAAGGCGGTTACACCGTCGGCGGCAAGGCGCTGGCCACCGGCACGGACGCGACGTACAGCATCACCGTCACGCAGCTGCCGGACGCCAAGTCGCTCGTCTTCAAGACCGTTGAGACGTACGGCGACGGCAAGGTGGACCGCTGGATCGAGCTTCCGGGCGGTGGCGCCGAGCCGGAGAACCCGGCCCCGGTCCTGGCCCTGAAGCCGGCGGCACCGGGCGCGACCGCGAGTACGGCCGCGCCGGCCCCGACCCCGACCCCGTCCGCGTCGCAGTCCACGACGGAGCCCAGCACGGCCACGACCGAGAAGGCGGCGGAGAAGGCCGAGAAGGACGACGACGGCGGCAACGGGACCACCATCGCGGTCGTCGTCGCCGTCGTGGTGATCGCCGCGGGCCTCGCCCTGTGGTGGTTCAAGCGCCGCCGCGGAACCGGCACCGCCTGACGCCGCAGCCGGACCGGGTGACGCCGGGCGAGCACCTCGCCCGTCCGGCGTCACGCCCCGTCCGGCGCCAGCGGCTGCTCCGTCCAGATGACCTTGCCGTCAGGGGTGTACCGCGTACCCCACCGGTCCGCGAACTGCGCCACCAGGAACAGCCCCCGGCCCCCTTCGTCCATGGTCGCCGCCTGCCGCAGATGCGGGGACGTACTGCTGTGGTCCGAGACCTCGCAGATGAGGGAGCGGTCACGGATCAGGCGTACGCGGATCGGGCCCGTTGCGTACCGGATCGCGTTGGTGACCAGCTCGCTGAGGATCAGCTCCGTCGTGAACGCCTCCTCATCCAGCTCCCACTCGGCCAGCTTGCGGGCCACCGCGGCCCGCACCCTCCGCACGGCCGCCGGATCGGGCGGCACGTCCCAGTCCGCCACCCGCCCGGAGTCCAGTACGCGGGTACGGCCCACGAGCAGTGCGATGTCGTCGCGCGGGCGTTCCGGCAGCAGAGCCTTGAGGACCGCCTCGCAGGTCTCCTCCGGGGTGCGGTCCGCGTTGTCCGCCAGCGTGTGGCGCAGCAGCGTCAGGCCCTCGTCGATGTCCCTGTCCCGGTCTTCGACCAGGCCGTCCGTGTACAGCACCAGGCGGCTGTCCTCGGGCAGTTGAAGCTCCAGCGTCTCGAAGGGCAGACCGCCGAGGCCGAGCGGCGGGCCGCCGGGCACATCGGCGAAGACCGCGGTGCCGTCCGGGTGGACGACCACCGGTTGGAGGTGGCCGGCCCGGGCCATCGCGCAGTGCCCGGTGACCGGGTCGTAGATCGCGTAGACGCATGTGGCTCCGGTGACTCCCGCGTCTGCGCCCTCCGAGCCGTCACCCGCCTCGTCCTGGTCGATCCGCGCGACGAGCTCGTCGAGATGCCACAGCAGCTCGTCGGGGGGCAGATCCAGGGTCGAGAAGTTGTGGACCGCCGTGCGCAGGCGCCCCATGGTGGCCGCGGCGTGCAGGCCGTGGCCGACGACATCGCCGACCACGAGCGCCACCCGGGCGCCCGGCAGCGGGATGATGTCGAACCAGTCGCCGCCGACTCCGCCGAGCCCGCCGAGTCCGGCCTGCGCGGGCCGGTAGCGGTAGGCGACGTCGATGGCGTTCTGCTCGGGCAGGACGCGTGGCAGCAGGCTGCGCTGCAGGGTCACCGCCATGGTGTGCTCACGGGTGTAGCGGCGGGCGTTGTCGACGCTCACCGCCGCCCGCGCGACCAGCTCCTCGGCGACGGAGAGGTCCTCCTCCTCGAACGACTCGGGCTTCTCGGAGCGCCAGAACATCGCCACGCCCAGGATGACTCCGCGGGCCCGCAGCGGCACCGCGATCATCGAGTGGATGCCGTGCTCGACCAGCTTGCGCGCCCGCTCCGGGTCCTGTTCCTGCCATCCCTCGTACGCGGACAGGTCCGCCTCCAGGACCGGCTCGCCCATGCGGATGCCGAAACCCAGCGGGGTCGACGGCACAAAACGGATCAGCCTGCCCAACGGGTAGAGCGCGGTGTCCTCGTGCAGACCGCTGAAGGCGGTACGGCGCATGTCCGTACCGGTGCCGGTGACCGGTGGTTCCTCGCCGCGCAGCACGGCCTCGACCAGATCGACGGTGGCATAGTCCGCGAACCGGGCCGCCGCGAACTCCGCCAGCTCCTCGCAGGTGCGCACCACATCCAGCGTGGTGCCGATCTCCGTGCCCGCGTCGTACAGCAGCTTCAGCCGCCCCCGTGCCACATCGGCCTTGCCCGTCAGGGCCTGGAGCTCGGTGGTGTCCCGCAGGGTCGCGACGCTGCCCGGCGGTCCGCCTGCCTGGTCGGTCGACCGCTGGTTCACGGCGAGCAGCCGGTCCCCGACCAGATGCAGTTCGTCGGTGGCCTTCCGCCCCGATGCCAGCAGCCGGGCGGTGAGCGGGTCGAGACCGAGCTCGGTGACGGGGGCGCCTTCGACATCCGGCGGGAGATCGAGCAGCCGCCGGGCCTCGTCATTGGCGAGCAGCAGCCTGCCGTCACCGCCGACGATGAGCACGCCCTCCCGTACGGCATGCAGAACCGCGTCGTGGTGCTCGTACATCCGGGTCATTTCCAGCGGACCGAGACCGTGCGTCTGGCGGCGCAGCCGCCTGCTCACCAGCGCCGTACCGCCCGTGGTGACGAGCAGCACCGCCCCGGTGGCGCCGAACAGCAGCGGGAACTGGTCCTCGACGACGCCGCTGACATGCTCGATGGTGATCCCGGCCGAGACCATCCCGACGACCTTGCCGTCACTGGCCGTGACCGGGACGACGGCCTGGACGAGAGGCCCGATGGTCCCGACGATCTTCTCGGTGGTGACCTCACCGGCGAGCGCGGGCTGCAGATTGCCGACGAACTTCTTTCCGATGCGGTCGGGCTTCGGGTGCGTGTAGCGGATTCCGTCGGTGTTCAGTACGACGATGAAGTCGACCCCGGAAAGCTTGCGGGCCGCTTCGGCGCGCGGCTGGAGCACGGCCGTCGGGTTCGGGCTCTCGAGCGCTTGCTGGATACCCGGCGCATTGGCGAAGGTCTCGGCCACGGCGACCGACCGGTTCCTCGCCTCGCGCTCGCTGTCGGTCCTTGACTGCAGGAAAAGCGCCGCTACGGCGGCCGCGACCAGCAACACCACGATCGCCACCTGCAGGAGAAAGACCTGACCTGCGACAGTTCGCATTCTCAGAACCGAGCGCGGGCGGCCGTAGTGTGCGGCCATGTCCTATTTCTACACCTCCCGCCTACGGTGAGCTATCTGCGCACCGTAGAGCTCGGAGGCCGCACGCGCGACGGGTTCGCGACAGATTCTGCGACGAAAACGACCGAGTCCCTTTCGTCGCGCGGGCGACGAAAGGGACTCGGCAGGATGTTCAGGGCCGGATGGTGACAGGCTCAGGACAGGCTCAGCACCATGGTCATGACCTCGTGCAGCACCGCTTCCGGATCGGCCACGGCCCCCTGGGACCGCCAGGCCACGAAGCCGTCCGGACGGATCAGCAGTGCGCCCTGCGACGTCGTGCTGTGCAGCTCGGCCCAGTCCGTGTCCCCCTCGGGGATCAGATCGGCGTCCGGGCCCCCGCCGATCGCGTACGCGTCCAGCCGTACGGACAGCCTCGCGGCGACCTTCCGCCCCGCCGCGCGCCACGGTGAGCCCTCGGCACTCAGCAGCACGAACGACCGCTCGTACAGGTCCAGCGTGGACTGCCGGCCACCGGGACCGCCGACCCACATGTGCGGAGACCGGGTGCCCGGGTCGCCCGTCAGCTGCATCCGCTCCGGTACGACGGGACGCTCGGGGTCGACACCGAGGACCGCGCCGCGCAGATAGCCGTAGCCCATGGCCACCCCGAGGATTCCGCCCTTCGGGCCGCCGGCCGGGGTGGGGGCGGGCGCATAGCCGGGGTGGCTGTGTTCGGCCGAGCGGGCCGAGGCGCGTTCGCTCGTGGCCCGCGCCACCGGCTGCCGCTCCGCGCCGTACGTCTCCAGCAGCCCGGGCCCCGCGGATCCTTCCAGCACCATCGCCAGCTTCCACGCCAGGTTGTGGGCGTCCTGGATACCGGTGTTGGAGCCGAACGCCCCGGTCGGGGACATCTCGTGGGCCGAGTCCCCGGCGAGGAAGACCCGCCCTGATCCGTACTGGTCGGCAACCCGTTCGGCCGCGTGCCACGGCGCCTTGCCGGTGATCTCGACGTCCAGGCCGGGCGCGCCGACCGCCCTGCGGATGTGCTCGGCGCAGCGCTCGTCGGTGAAGTCCTCGAGGGTCTCGCCCTCGTCGGGGTGCCAGGGCGCGTGGAAGACCCACTGCTCACCGTTGTCCACGGGCAGCAGGGCCCCGTCGGCTCCGGGCTTGGTCAGGTAGCAGACGATGAAGCGCCGGTCGCCCAGTACGTCGATGAGGTCCCGGGAGCGGAAGGTGATGCTCACGTTGTGGAACAGATCGCCGTTGCCGCTCTGGCCGATGTGCAGCGCCTCCCTGACCGGGCTGCGCGGCCCGTCCGCCGCCACCAGATAGTCCGCCCGAATGGTGGTGTGCTCGCCGGTCTCCCGGTTCTTCACGATCGCCGTGACACCTGACTCGTCCTGGTCGAAGGAGAGCAGCTCGGTGGAGAACCGCAGATCGGCGCCCTGCTCGCGGGAGCGCGCCATGAGCTGCGGCTCGATGTCGTTCTGGCTGCACAGACACCAGGTGGACGGGCTGAACCGGGCGAGCTTGCCACCCGGGTCGATCTCCTTGAACAGCCACTCCTGGTCGTCGCCGGTCAGCGACCCGGCCTGCAGGATCCCGTGATTGTCCGCGAGGACCGCAGCGGCCTCCCGGATCTGCTGCTCGACTCCCGCGACCCGGAACAGCTCCATCGTGCGGACGTTCATGCCGCGTCCGCGCGGATGCGTCGAGGTGCCCGAATGCTTCTCGACCAGGAGAGGTCTGATGCCGTGGCGGCCCAGAAACACCGAGGTGGACAGGCCCACCAGGGACCCGCCCACGATGAGAACCGGTACGCGTTCGACGTTTTGGCCGACGTTTTCATCCATCAGTAGCTCCTGCTCCTGCCGCCCTTTGGGATGGAACTTTCATTCCCTGTGCGGCGGCGGTTGCCCCGCCCATTCACCCGCTTGGTTCTCAGCTCTCGCGCCACTCGAAGTACCGGACCACGATCGTTTTCGGGAGCGCCCCCGACTCACGGGAGGCGGACCGTCCGTATCCGCAGGGCTGTTGACCCACGCGGTGACGCAAAGGAGTGTGAGAGATGACAACCCTGTCGGAACGGATATCTCAGTCCGCCTTCGACGGCTCCAGGCTTCGAGTCGTTCTGCTGCTTGACCTCCACGACGGCGCACAGAACCAGTTCCTCGAGGCGTACGAGCACCTGCGCAACCAGGTCGCGTCGGTCCCCGGCCACATCAGCGACCAGCTGTGCCAGTCGATCGAGAACCCCTCGCAGTGGCTCATCACCAGCGAATGGGAGAGCGCACCGCCCTTCCTGGCCTGGGTGAACAGCGAGGAGCACGTCGAGACCGTCCAGCCGCTGCACAGCTGCGTACGAGACACCCGCTCGCTGCGCTTCAGCGTCCTGCGCGAGACCGGAAAGACCGTCACCTCCGCACCCGAGGAGCTCAAGGGCCGCCTCCAGGCATCGCCCCGGCTCGGCGACGGAGTCGTACGCCACGCCCTCACCTTCACCGTGAAGCCGGGCAGCGAGAAGAAGGTCGCGAAGATCCTCTCCGGGTACACCTCACCCGCGGCCCGCGTCGACGACGGCACCCGGCTGCGCCGCACCTCGCTCTTCATGCACGGAAACCGTGTCGTACGGGCGATCGAGGTGCAGGGCGACCTCCTCGCCGCACTGCGCCATGTGGCCAAGCAGCCCGAGGTCCGGGAGGTGGAGGAGGCCATCAACCCGTATCTGGAGCAGGACCGGGACCTGAACGACCCCAACTCCGCGCGGGTGTTCTTCACCCGGGCCGCACTGCCCGCCGTCCACCATGTGGCGGCCGACGGACAGCGCTCGGCCGAGCTCACGCGGCACGCGCTGTACTACCCGGCCAAGGAGGGCTGCGGAATGGCGCTGGCCCGGCTGCTCGCCAAGCAGGACGAGGTGGCGGCCGACAGCCCCGACAGTCCCATCGCGAGCAGCACCATCTTCCAGCGCGACGACATCGTGGTCCGGCTCGTCGATGTGACCGGCAAGCTCGACGCGGACCCGGCACTCGCGCTCGGCATGAGCGGCCCGCGCAAGGCGGCCACGCTCGCCCGGCTGCTCGCCACCGGCGAGGACGGTGCGCCGGAGACCGACAAGGAAATGGCGCGCTTCCTCAAGAACGTCACCATGCAACTGATCACCGACCGCAACGCGCCGCCGGAGTCCTGACCCGTACGTCCGGCGCGTCGCGGCCCGGAGGGCCGGGCCGTCGGGGGCACCGCACCTGGAGGAACCAGACATGACCAACCACAGCCCACGCATCGTGGATCTCAGCGAGACCCAGCCCAACAGACGGCGCGGAGGCGACCTGCGCGCCATGCTCACCCCGACCGCGGTGGGCGCGACCAGCGGCTTCATGGGCCTTGCCATCGTGCAGCCCGGTGAGCGCATCGGTGAGCACTACCACCCGTACTCCGAGGAGTTCGTGTACGTGGTGAGCGGTCTCCTCGAGGTGGACCTGGACGGTGAGACGCACTCGATGCGGCCCGATCAGGGGCTCATGATCCCCCTCAACGTGCGCCACCGGTTCCGCAACGTGGGAAATGTCGAAGCCCGGATGGTCTTCCACCTCGGCCCCCTCGCCCCGCGCCCCGAGCTCGGGCACGTCGACACCGAGCCCACCGAGCACAGCGAAAGCGCCGAGCAGGGCAGGCCGCCGGAACGGACTGGGGTCGTTTCGTGAACCGGCGGGTGGCGGTGACCGGGGTCGGTATCGTCGCCCCCGGAGGAGTAGGCACCCGGCAGTTCTGGGACCTGCTCGCGAACGGCCGTACGGCGACGCGGGGCATCACGCTCTTCAACGCGGAGGGCTTCCGCTCGCGCATCGCCGCCGAGGTCGACTTCGACCCCGCGGCCCACGGTCTCGACCGGGACCAGGTGGCGCGCTCGGATCGGTACATCCAGTTCGCGCTGGTGGCCGCCCGGGAGGCGATATCCGACGCCGGGCTCGACCCGGAGAAGGAAGACCCATGGCGTGTCGGGGTCTCTCTGGGCACGGCCGTGGGCGGCACCACGCGCCTGGAGCACGACTATGTGGCGGTCAGCGAATCCGGCGCCCGCTGGGACGTTGACCACCGGCCGGCGGGACCGCATCTGCACCGCGCGTTCTCGCCGAGCACCCTCGCATCCGCGGTCGCCGAACAGGTCGGCGCCCACGGTCCGGTGCAGACCGTCTCGACGGGCTGCACCTCGGGCCTCGACGCGATCGGCTATGCCTTCGCCTCCATCCAGGAGGGCCGGGTCGATGTCTGCATAGCCGGCGCGTCGGACTCGCCCATCTCCCCGATCACGGTGGCCTGCTTCGACGCGATCAAGGCGACGTCGCCGAACAACGACGACCCGGCCCACGCCTCGCGGCCGTTCGACCTCAACCGGGACGGCTTCGTGATGGGCGAGGGCGGCGCCGTCCTCGTCCTCGAGGAACTGGAACACGCCCGGGCCCGCGGAGCGACCGTCTACTGCGAGATCGGGGGCTACGCCACCTTCGGCAACGCCTACCACATGACGGGACTGACCCCCGAGGGCCTGGAAATGGCCCGGGCCATCAACACCGCCCTCGACCACGCCAGGATCGACGGCTCGGCGATCGACTACGTCAACGCGCACGGCTCGGGCACCAAACAGAACGACCGTCACGAGACGGCCGCGGTCAAACGCTCCCTGGGCGACCACGCCTTCAAGACGCCCATGAGCTCCATCAAATCCATGGTGGGTCACTCGCTGGGCGCCATCGGCGCGATCGAACTCGTGGCCTGCGTCCTGGCCATCGCCCATCAAGTGGTGCCGCCGACCGCGAACTACGAGACCCCCGACCCCGAGTGCGACCTGGACTATGTGCCGCGCACCGCCCGCCCCCGGAAGCTGCGCAATGTGCTCTCGGTCGGCAGCGGGTTCGGCGGATTCCAGTCCGCGGTCGTCATGACCAGACCGAATGGGAGGCCGCGATGAGCCCCAGCCGGACCCGGCGGACGGTCGTCACAGGTATCGGAGCCATCGCCCCCAACGGGGCCGGCACCGAGGTCTTCTGGAAGTCGACCCTGGAGGGCCTCAGTGTGCTCGACAGGGTCACCCGAGAGGGGTGCGAGCACCTGCCGCTCCGGGTCGCGGGCGAGGTGCGCGCCTTCGACCCCGGTTCGCTGATCGAGGAGCGCTATCTCGTCCAGACGGACCGGTTCTCGCACTTCGCGATGGCCGCGGCCGATCTCGCCCTCGACGACGCACGGCTGGGCCGCGCCGACTACGAGGACTCGCCGTTCGCGGTGGGTGTGGTGACCGCCGCCGGGTCCGGCGGCGGTGAGTTCGGACAGCGCGAACTGCAGCGACTGTGGGGGCAGGGCTCCCGCTACGTCGGCCCGTACCAGTCCATCGCCTGGTTCTACGCGGCGAGCACCGGCCAGATCTCCATCCGGGCCGGATTCAAGGGCCCCTGCGGCGTCGTGGCCAGCGACGAAGCAGGCGGACTCGACGCGTTCGCGCATGCCGCGAGGGCCGTACGCAACGGAGCCGACGCCGTCGTGGTCGGCTCCGCGGAAGCGCCCCTGGCGCCGTACTCGGTCGTCTGCCAGCTCGGGTACCAGGACCTGAGCACCTGTGAGGACCCGGCGCGCGCCTACCGGCCCTTCACTCCGGACGCCTGCGGCTTCGTCCCCGCCGAGGGCGGCGCGATGCTCGTGGTCGAGGAGGAGACGGCTGCCCGCCGGCGCGGCGTCCGGCCGCGTGCTCTGGTGGCGGGCCACGCCGCGACCTTCACCGGTCCTTCCCGGTGGGAGCAGTCCCGCGAGGGGCTCGCCCATGCGATCCGCGGGGCGCTTGCGGAGGCCCACTGCGCACCCGAGGAGATCGACGTGGTCTTCGCGGACGCACTGGGCGTACCGGCGGCGGACCGTGCCGAGGCCCTGGCGATCGCCGACGCGCTGGGCGCACACGGCCGA
The DNA here is from genome assembly GCF_040606445.1 of Streptomyces sp. NPDC005408. Taxonomy (NCBI): domain Bacteria; kingdom Bacillati; phylum Actinomycetota; class Actinomycetes; order Kitasatosporales; family Streptomycetaceae; genus Streptomyces; species Streptomyces sp. NPDC005408. Next base: position 37,253 of record NZ_JBEXEX010000038.1, read on the forward strand.
CGCGTACCGGTCACGGCGCCCAAGACGGGCATCGGGCGGGCCTACTGCGGAGGACCGGTGCTCGATACGGCCGCCGCCGTCCTGGCCATGGAACACGGCCTCCTTCCCCCCACGCCCAACGTCTTCGACGTCTGCCACGACCTCAACGTCGTGACCGGCAAGGCCCGTCCGGCACAGCTGCGGACGGCCCTGGTGCTCAGCCGCGGCCTCATGGGCTCGAACGCGGCCCTGGTGCTGCGCGGCGCCACCGACACACCCGAGTAAAGAAGGAGAGTCCCCATGTCCGACCGACTGACCATCGAAGAGCTGGCCGCCCTGATGAAGAAGGGCGCCGGTCTCACCGTGGACCCCGTCGACCTCGCGAACCGGCCCGAATCCGGCTTCGACGAGTTCGGCCTCGACTCCCTGGGCCTGCTCGGCATCGTCGGCGAGCTGGAGAACCGGCACGGCCGTCCCCTGCCCCCCGACGCGGACCGCTGCAAGACCCCGCGGGAGTTCCTCGACCTCGTCAACAACACCCTCATGACTGGAGCCTGACGTGCCCGGACACACCGAGAACGAGATCACCGTCGCCGCCCCCCTGGACCTCGTCTGGGACATGACCAACGACATCGAGAACTGGCCCAGCCTGTTCAGCGAGTACGCGTCGGTCGACGTCCTGGAGCGGGCGGGCAGCACCACGACCTTCCGTCTGACCATGCACCCCGACGACAACGGCACGGTCTGGAGCTGGGTCTCGGAGCGCACGACCGACCGCAAGGGCCGCAACGTCAACGCGCGCCGCGTCGAGACGGGGCCGTTCCAGCACATGAACATCCGCTGGGAGTACACGGAGGTCCCGGGCGGCACCCGGATGCACTGGACGCAGGACTTCGCGATGAAGCCGGACGCCCCGGTCGACGACGACTGGATGACCGACAACATCAACCGCAACTCCAAGATCCAGATGGAGCTCATCCGGGACAAGATCGAGCAGCGCGACCGCGAGAGCCGCGCCGCCGTCGCGAACTGAAGCCGGGCGACAAGGAACCCGGCCAGGAAAGGAACCCCCCGTGCACAACGCTCTGATCGTCGCCCGTATGGCGCCGGAGTCGGCTCCGGACATCGCCAAACTGTTCGCGTCCTCCGACGCCGGCGAACTGCCGCACCTCGTCGGGGTCACCCGGCGCAGCCTGTTCCAGTTCGGCGACGTGTATCTGCATCTGATCGAGTCGGACCGGCCCCCCGGCCCCGAGATCGCGAAGGTGACCGAGCACCCCGCGTTCAAGGACATCAGCGACCGGCTCCAGGCCTTCGTCAGCCCGTACGACCCGGAGACCTGGCGCAGCCCGAAGGACGCGATGGCCCGTCAGTTCTACACCTGGGAGCGTGACGCCACCGCCTGACATCCGACACGGCGAAACGCCCCGGGCCCGGCTCAGTTGGAGCCGGGCCCGAGGCGTACGCGATCAGCCGGGGACGACCGACTCGAAGGCGTGGAGATACGGGTTGACGGGACGGACTTCACCGATGAGCAGGCCCGCCCGGGTGATGCGGTCCACCAGGCTCGCCCTGGTGTGCTTGGCACCGCCGACGTTGAGCAGCAGCATCAGATCCATCGCGGTGGTGAACTTCATGGAGGGGGTGTCGTCGACGAGGTTCTCGATGACGACGACCCTGGCGCCGGGGCGGGCCGCCGCCACGACGTTCGCCAGGGTCCTGCGGGTGGACTCGTCGTCCCACTCCAGGATGTTCTTGATGATGTAGAGATCGGCCTCGACCGGGATGTCCTCACGGCAGTCGCCGGGCACGATACGGACCCGCTCGGCGAGCGAACCTCCCGTACGCAGCCGGGGATCCGCCTTCGCCACCACATCGGGCAGATCCAGCAGTGTGCCCCGCACGGCCGGGTGCTTCTCCAGCAGGCTGGCCAGTACATGCCCCTGGCCGCCGCCGATGTCCGCGACCACGTCCACGCCGGTGAGGTCGAGGAGCTCCGCGACCTCCAGCGCCGACTGCACGCTGGAGGTGGTCATGGCCCGGTTGAACACGTGCGCCGACTCGTGCGCGTCCTGGTGCAGATACTCGAAGAAGCCCTTGCCGTACAGCTCCTGGAAGACGTTCCCGCCCGAGCGCACCGCCTCGTCGAGACGCGGCCAGGCGTCCCAGGTCCACGGCTCCGTGCACCACAGGGAGATGTAGCGCAGGCTGTTCGGATCGTCCTCGCGCAGCATGCGGGACATCTCCGTATGGGCGAAGGCCCCGTCCTCGGTCTCGACGAAGACGCCGTAGCAGGACAGGGCGCGCAGCAGCCGGCGCAGCGGTTGCGGTTCGGTGTTCAGCTCGGCCGCGAGCTGCTCGGCCGTGGCGGGTTTCTCGCCGAGCGCGTCGGCTACCCCCAGCCGGGCCGCCGCGCGCACTGCGGCGGCGCAGGCCGCCCCGAAGACGAGCTCCCGCAGCCGCATGGCCGGCGGGGGTGCAGCCGGCTCGGGGCCGGCCCCGACCGTCGACGTGGGTCTCGGACTTACGGTGGTCATACCGTCTCGATTCTCCTGATGAAGGGGAACACCGGTCAGCACATTCCTGCGGGTTCGGAGGACTGGCACGCATTGCCGACGAACGTGTTGCCCTGGCCGCTGCCCCGATTGGCCAGGTCTGCGGGCTTGTTGCCCTTCACGCGGTTGTTCGTGATGACGTTGTCCGTGTTCTGGGCACCCACGAAGCTCTGGAACAGCACGATTCCGCCGGACAGTGGGGAGGCGCCGACATTGTCCGCGACGCGGTTGCCACGGATGACCGTCGCCTCGGCGCCGGTGAGGACGATTCCGGCGCCCTGGATGGCGGGCAGACGGTTGGTGGCCGGGCAGGATTTGTTGTTCTTGACGATCTTGTTAGCCCGCAGAGTCATCGCGCCGGCCGCGGGCTTCGACTCGTCGCCCACGACGAATACGCCCGCGCAGTTCGCGCTGATGGAATTGCTACGGACGGTGAGGTTCCGGACCCGTCTGACGGTGATTCCGATGCGGTTCCCGGTCAGCTGGTTGCCCGCGATCACCGTGCCCTTGGTGTCGGTGGCCCCGCCCTCACGGTCGACGGTGTTCGCGACAAAGATTCCGGCGTCGCCGTTGTCCCGGGCGATGTTGCGTGTGAACACCGCTCGGGTGGACTTCTGCTGGGCGATGCCCCAGGTCCCGTTCTTCTCGGCGATCACGTGCTGGACCGTCAGCCGGTCCGTGTCGGAGGCCCAGACGGCGTTCCTCTTGAAGCCCGTGACGGTGAGCCCGCGGATGGTCACGCGGTCGACGGTCTTCGCCGCCGTGCCCAGCACACAGATGCCGTTGCCGCCCGCCGCGCAGGCGTTGGCGGCCCGTGCGGTGGCCGGTCCCGGCATGATGACGGTCTTGCTCCCCGCCCCTCGCAGGGTCAGCTTCTCCTTGGTGACAAGGACGCTCTCGCGGTACGTGCCGGGTGAGACGAAGATGGTGTCTCCCGGCTTCGCGGCGTCCACCGCTTCCTGGATCGATTCGCCCGGATGCACCGTGTGCATGGCCGCGGCGGAGGACGGGGCGGCGGCGCCCAGTCCTGAGACCACGACGACTGCGATGCATGTGAGGCACATGAGGTGTCGTTTCGTCATGAGGCGAAGCTATGGGCGATCTTCGGGGCTCGCCACATGGAGTGAGCGTATGGACACATCCCGTACGCGAGTGGCCCAAGCGGGGCGTCCATGTAGGTGATACAGCGGGGATCCGCCGCGGTCGGCAGAGCCCAGGCCGTCTTACCGGGGAATCGCGCACCCTCTAGCGTGGGTCGCCGGGGCATCAGGAGGGGGCGGGGATGGATGACGCACGGGCCGAAGGACCGGGCGAGGGAGGGGAGTTGGCGGGGAGGACCGACCTTCCGGAGCCCAGTCTGCAGCTTGCGGCGGACGCCGGTGTCGTCCAGGCCGTGTACCTCCTGGGCCTGCGGCTTCGTCAGCAGGGCGCGCACCAGGAGGCCGACAGCCGCTTTCTGCGCACCACCCGTACGGACTCACCGGGCGAGCCGCATCTGCTGGGCATGCTCTTCTACCGGGACGGAGACCACGCCGAGGCCGAAGTGTGGTGGCAGCGGGCCGCCGAGGCCGGACACGCACGGGCCGCCTTCCTGCTCGGAAGCGTGCTGAAGGAACGCGGGGAATTCGCGACGGCGGAGATCTGGCTCCGCCGGGCCGCCGACAGTGGTGACGCCGAGGCGGCCGCCAACCTCGGCGTGGTGTTCCGCGACCAGGGCGAGCTGCGGGAGGCGGAGAGCTGGTTTCGGCGGTCCGCCGAGGCAGGCAGCAGTGTCGGCGAAGTCGTCCTGGGGCTGCTGCTCAAGCAGCGGGGGGAACTCGAAGAGGCCGAGAGTCTGTTCAGGCGCGCCGCCGAAGCGGGCAATGCCGACGCCGCGAACAATCTTGGCAACCTCCTCCACAACCGAGGGGAGGTGGGGGAGGCCGAGACCTGGTTCCGGCGGGGCGCCGAGGCCGGCAACCCCCTCGCGGCCGGCAACCTCGAAGCGCTGCGCCGTCAATACCGCTGGCGCCTGTGGTGGCACCGCCGCCGCTGGAAGAAAACAGGTTGACGCCTCGTACCGCCGCCCGGCTATCGTTTCCCTCGTTGCCGGCGGCGGTACGAAACCGCCGCGCAAGGCGCCGTATGAGAGCAGGAGGTGAGGACCGTGATGACTGTCGCTGCGCTGGGTGCTGCCCAGGTCCAGAAGATCATCATTCCCACCCCTGTGGTCTCCGGCTGACCTTCCTTCTCCTCCCGCGCCAGTGAGCGCGGTGCCGGGGCCACCCTTGCGAAGGGTTTCCCTTGTCTCTCCCGTCCTCTCAGACTTCTTCTTCTCAGGCTTCCTCGCACCCGCTGTCCGGCTACGGCTGGGACGAGGGCTGGGACGCCGAATTCGCTCCGTACGCCGAGCAGGGGCTGCTGCCCGGCCGGGTCGTACGGGTCGACCGCGGGCAGTGCGACGTCGTCACCGCCGACGGCCTTGTCCGCTCCGACACCGCGTTTGTGACCCCGCACGATCCGCTGCGGGTGATCTGCACCGGTGACTGGGCCGCTGTCGACCGGGACGGCGATCCCCGGTTCGTACGGGCGTATCTGCCGCGCCGTACCGCCTTCGTACGCTCCACCTCGTCCAACCGCTCCGAGGGGCAGATCCTCGCCGCCAACGTCGACCACGCGATCATCGCGGTCTCGCTCGCCGTCGAACTGGACCTCGGGCGGATCGAGCGCTTCCTCGCGCTCGCGTGGGAGAGCGGGGCGCAGCCACTCGTCGTGCTCACCAAGGCCGACCTCGTGCCGGACGTGACGGGGCTTTCGTATCTCGTCCAGGACGTGGAGACGACGGCGCCGGGAGTGCAGGTGCTGCCCGTCAGTTCGGCGACCGGTGAGGGTGTCGAAGTGCTCGCCGCGGTCGTGTCCGGCGGGACGAGCGTCCTGCTCGGCGTGTCCGGCGCGGGCAAGTCGACACTCGCGAACGCGCTGCTCGGCGAGGACGTCATGGATGTCCAGGCCATCCGCGACGTCGACGGCAAGGGCCGGCACACCACCACGACCCGTAACCTCCTCGCCCTGCCGGGCGGGGGCGTGCTGATCGACACCCCGGGGCTTCGGGGTGTCGGACTCTGGGACGCGGAGGTCGGCGTCGGGCAGGTCTTCGCGGAGATCGAGGACCTCGCCGAGCAGTGCCGCTTCCACGACTGCGCGCACGAGGCGGAACCGGGGTGCGCCGTGCTCGCCGCGATCGACGACGGCTCGCTGCCGGAGCGGCGGCTGGAGAGTTACCGCAAGCTGCTGCGGGAGAACAGGCGCATCGTGGCGAAGACGGACGCGAGGCTGCGGGCGGAGATCCGCCGGGACTGGAAGCAGAAGGGGGCGGAGGGGAGGGCGGCGATGGACGCGAAGCGAGGCCGCGTCCGCTGACTCGGGCTCGGCCCGGACCCCTTGCGGTGACGTCGGGGGGCGCCCCCGACCCCTGCGGTGGTCCGGGTTGCCTGCGGCGCTGTTCCCCTACCCGCCCCTTCCCGAACTGGGGGCAAGCCCCCAGGCCCCCGTCGCTGCGCGCGTCTCCTCAAACGCCGGACGGGCTGAAACTTCCGCCGGACCGGCGGAAATTCAGCCCCGCCGGCGGGGCTGGATGTGCGGCCGAGCCGCACATCCGGCCGCCGGGCGGAGCCTCAGCCTCCTACTCCAGGCCCCAGCTGTGGATCTTCTTCGGGTGGATCCGGATCAGCTCCTCGCTGAAGTGCGGCCCCAGCTCATGCGGCCCCGTCACCAACTCCGCCTCGCCCCGGATGTCCACCCCCCGCACCTTCCACGGGCGGTAGCTCACGATGTCGTCGACGACCAGCGCCACCTTCGGATTCGTCTGCAGGTTGCGCCACTTCTTCGTCGTCGCCAAGCGGTATCCACCGATGAGGATCGTTCCGTCGTCCTGCGGGAAATAACCGACCGGGTTCGCCTGCGGCTGGCCCTGCGGGTCGACGGTCGCCAGCCGTCCCAGCCGCTGGGACGAGAGATACGCGCGCTCGGCCGCGCTGAATTCGGTCATGCATGCAGCCTCACACGCGTACCTCGTCCCCCGCATCGGATACGGGACCTACTCGGGTCCTAGGACTTCCGTCCGGTTCAGGCAGGGAGCCCCCACGCCGGTGCGGGCCCGTTCGGCTTCACCGGGCGGATCCGCAGGTCAGGCCGGTCGCCCCGGGCCGTGATCAGTGCCGATTCGCCCTTGTGCAGCGGGATGTGGATCGCGCCGTCGCCCGCCGCCTCCCACCGCAGCCGCCGGCCCCGCCCGTCGCGGACCTCGATCTCGCCCTCGATGCCGTGCCGTACGACGCACGGCGCACCCGCCTCGCTGGTGAGCCGGATCCAGCGGGTCCTGTCCGCTTCCCGTACCGCACTGAGCAGAAACGCCCCCTGCGTACGGAAGTCGTGCACGACCACTTCCCGCCACGCGGCCGGGAGCGCCGGGAAGACGCGGATCAGGCCGCCCCACGACTGGCAGACCATGTCGTGCAGCGACTGCGCCGCCGAGAGCGGGGTCTCGATGACCGGGCCCGACTCCTTGTACATGGTGTTGGCCTGGATGAAGCGCGTCATCAGCTCGCCCAGGTACTTCAGGGCGTCCTCGCCCTTGCCGAGGAGCGCGGACATGGACGCCGCGCCGGTGAACGTATAGCCCTGCAGCGCCCCTTCGAAGCTGACCCAGTGGCTGAGCGACTTCTCGATGAGGGCGCGTTCCTCCGGCGTGCGGCCGGTGATCTCGTACAGCGGGTAGACCGCGAGCAGATGGGAGTAGTGGCGGTGGGACTTCGCGAAGGGGACCCCGGCGCCGACCATGTAGCCGTTCGCGTCCACCGGATACGGCACGAGCTTGGCCAGGACCTCCTGCCAGCGCGCTGCCTGAGGGTCGGAGATGCCCAGTTCGGCCGCCGCGTCGATGAGGGTGCGGCAGCCCCAGCGCAGCAGCATCAGGTCGTAATTGCAGTCCGGCGCGTCGACGCCGTACTCCGGTGAAAAGGTCGGCGGCAGATGCAGCTTCCCGTCCGGGCCGGGGGTGAGGAAGTGCAGGTAGTAGTTGACCGCCTTGCGCAGCAGCGGGAAGAGGAGATCCCTCAGCAGCGACTCGTCCATGGTGTTGCGGTAGGAGAGCCAGACGTTGTGCAGTGCCCAGGTGAGGTTGCCGACCTCGGGGGTGGGCGGGTTCTGGCCGGGGATGCCGACGCCGTAGCCATTGCCGGACGGGGTGGCGCCGCCGTTGACCAGGCGGGTGTCGGTGGTGCGGGGGATGCCCGCCGAGTCGCCCCGATAGGGGCCTGCGACCTCGGCCGTGAGCTGGTCCCGGAATTCGCCCAACGCCCGTGACACGGCGTCGAGTTCAAGATGGTTCGAGCCGTGGATGAGCCAGTACTCCAGCTGGACGTTGAGGTTCCACCAGGTGTTGGGCCAGGGCGTGGACTCCAACCAGGGGCCACAGGTCGCCATGACCGGGGCGTCCTTACGGGCCGCGGCCGCCGTCTTGTACAGCTGGATCCAGTAGAAGCGCTGCAGCCGGGCGTCGGGCAGCGACAGGAAGCTCTTGCGGTAGAAGCGTTCCCACCAGGTGCGATGGGGGAGGGCGAGTGCGTCGTACGGGACGGAGGACGCGCTGCGGACCGTACGCAGGGCACGCTCGCGGGCGGTGCTCTTCGGGAAGGAGTGGGCGACGGAGACGTACAGCGTCCGCACCGCCGCCTTTCCGGCCCGCTCCCGCCAGGCGGTGACGTGCTGGCCGCCCGAGAGCAACGGCTGTACGGCGGCGGTCAGTTCGCCGTGCTGCTCGACGGCGGCGGGCGGATTGCCGGTGTATCCGTCGGGCAGCGGCTTGAAGGCGGCGCGCGGGCTGATGGCATCGGCCGGGTGGAAGACCCAGCGGAAGTCCTGCTCGCCCTCGCTCGGGGTGATCTCCACGGCAAGCACGGATGTCGTGCTGTGGACGAAGGCGCGCAGGCGCAGGGTGCCGGCCGTGGTGGTGAGGGTGCCGGTCAGTTCGGCATCGCGCAGCCGCAGCCGCCAGTCGAGGCCGGTGATCGTGCCGACGGGCTCCAGGGTGAAGTGCCCGACGGGCAGCCGGGCGAGGCCGAAGAGCGAACCGAACTCGGGGCGGTGGTCCTGTACTTCGGAGTGTTGGACATTGAAGCGGACGGCGTTCTTGCCGCCCGGTTCGGCGTAGATGCCTGAGCCGAGGTAGCCATTGCCCAGATACGGGCCCTCGTACCAGGTCTTCGGCATCTTCTGCCAGACGAGATCGGCGTCGTCGAGGACCGCGCGCCAGCTGTCGTCGGGCGCGGCGAGCGTGATGGCCCCGGTCGCCCCGGTCGCCCCCGCGGACTCGACAGCGGCAGGTGCTGCCTGAGCGGGGACGGCGGTGGCACCTCCCACCACCAGCGCTCCGCCGATCGCCGTACCCGTGGCAAGGACGGTTCTTCTGGACGGATCCGGTGCAGTGGCCATGTCGCCTCCCGGCGGCTCGTACGCAGACATGTCAATTCATCCGAGCTATCCCTCGACGGAAGGTAGGCAAGCGATGGGAGGCAGTCAATACAGCGGGAGAGATCCGATGTGTATCTGTCCATATGGACAGCGTTCAGCGGGGACGACGTGGCGTGTCAGCCCCAGATCACCGCGCCCATCCACGCCCCCATGACCAGCAGACAGGCGAACAGCTCCACCAGCACACTCGTCCCCACGGCCCGCATCACCGCCCGGGTCGAGGCGGCCGCGGGCCCGTGCCCGCCCAGCCGCAGCCGTTCCGAGCCGTAGATCCCCCCGATGAATCCCACTATCGCGCCCACCACCGGGATGAGAAAGAAGCCGATCAGCGCCCCGACGCCCGCGGACACCACCATCCGGCGGGTGATCCCCAGCCCGCGCACCCGGCGCGGCGGCAGCTGCCACACCAGCACCTGGTCGATCAGCAGCACGACCGTCGAGCTCACCAGCACCACCCAGGCGAGTCCGGTCTTGTCGCGCAACGACCACCACAGGATCGCGGACCACACCAGCCACCGCCCCGGTACACCGGGAATGAGTACTCCGAGCAGGCCCAGCAGCATCACCAGGCCCACCAGCAGCAGCTGCCCTACGCCCATCTGCCAAGGGTGCAGGATCCCGGTCATCCCCGCAGGTCGCGAGCCACCCAGCCCTTCGCGTACGCGTGCCAGCCGAGCTGCAGCCGGGTCGTCACACCCGTCAGCTCCATCAGCCCCTTCACCCGGCGCTGCACGGTCCGCAGTCCCAGGTCCAGCTGTTTGGCGACGCTCGCGTCCGTCATCCCGGCGAGCAGCAGCGAAAGGATCTCCAGATCCGTGGCATCGGGCCCCGGCGCCGTGTCCTGCGCGATGGTGGCGCCCGCGCCGAGCCGCAGCGGCAGGGCGTCCCGCCACACCGCCTCGAACAGGCCCATCAGCGATTCGAGGAGTCCGCTCGCATGGACGACGAGGGCTGCGGGCTCGGCCCCGCGCCCGGTCAGCGGCACCATCGCGAGAGTGCGGTCCGCGACGACGAGCTTGGTCGGTACCCGGTCCACCACCCGGACCTGTTCGTCGCGGCCCAGTGCCGCGCTCAGCTCGGTGATTCCGGCGGGCATCGAGAGCACGTCGCGCTCGACCACCACGCGATACGTGACCCCGCGCGTCGCCGCCTTCTCCTCCGCCTCGTTGTCCGTGCCGGTCACCACGATCGGTTTGCCGGTGACCAGGGCGCAGACCTCTTCGGTCGCACCCAGCTGGAGCTGTACGAAACGGTGCGCGACAGCGCTCGCGCCCGTCACCACCTCGACCAGATCGTGCACGGCGGGCTCGGCCGCCTCCGCGCGGTACTCCTCCGCGAGCAGCGCCGCCGCGAGTTCGGCCTGGTCCAGTTCGTGCCGCTGCTGGGTCAGCAGCGCGCCGAGCGCCACGCCCGGCGGGGCCGCCACCCAGCGCCCCGTACGCGCCGACGACTGTGCGGCGAGGCCTTGTTGCTCCAGTCTGCGCAGCGCGCGTTCCGTGTCCGTCTCGGGCAGAGCCAGCCGGTGCGCGAGATCGGTGACCTCCGCCGCCCCGAGCGCGACGAGCGCGCGGTATGCCGACTCCTGTCTCTCGTCGAGACCAATCGCTCCCAGCATCTGACCCCACCCCTCCCCGGACGTGCACCCCTGCTGCCGCAGTGGCGGAAACAGGCCACGGCGTATTTCCGCCGCGTACATCATCCCTGTACCACCCCTCCCTCTGCCAATGTGGCGCCACCGCAGCACCAACAGCCTCCGGCAACAGGGCATTTCGCTCTGTTTTGCCGGTTTCAGCATGGGGAGAGCGATGCGCCCGATTTCGCGTACGGTCCTGGGGGCGGCGACCGCCGCCGTACTGGCCGTCACGGCGGTCGCGCCGTCGGCGGCCGCCGGGCCGCAGGACGACACGGCCGGGAAGAGACCGCTCGTCGGCAGCGAGGCCGCCGGGCAGCGTGCGGAGGGGACCGCCACGGTCACTCTTGTCACCGGTGACAAGGTGCTGGTGAGCCGTGACCGCTCGGGCGCGCCGTCCGCCACCGTGCTGCCCCGGCCCGACGGAACCACCCCGCTCGTGCAGACCCGCCAGTCGGGCCAGGATCTGTACGTCTACCCCGCCGACGCCGCCCCCGCCCTGGCAGCGGGCACCGTCGACGAGCAGCTCTTCAACGTCACGGGCCTGATCCGCCAGGGCTACGACGACGCGCACGCGGCCTCCCTCCCGCTCATCGCGGTCTACGGCAACGATGTCGCCCGCTCCGTCCCCGTCACCCCGCGCGGCGCCCAGCGCGGCCTCGTCCTCGACGCCGTCGACGGAGTGGCCCTCAAGACGGACAAGAAGCAGACGGCCGACTTCTGGGCGGATGTCACCGGCTCCCGCTCGCGCTCCGCCTCCGGTCTCAAGAAGCTCTGGCTCGACCGCAAGGTCAAGGCCACCCTCGACCGCTCCACCAAGCAGATCGGCGCCGACCTCGCCTGGGCAGCCGGATTCGACGGCAAGGGCACCAAGGTCGCCGTGCTTGACACCGGCGCGGACGCCGAACACCCCGACCTCAAGGGCCGGATAGCCGCGTCCAAGAACTTCACCGACTCCGCGACCGACGGCGACCACCAGGGCCACGGCACGCACACCATCTCCACGGTCGGCGGCTCCGGCGCGGCGAGCGGCGGCAAGAAGAAGGGCGTCGCACCCGGCGCCGAGCTGCTGAACGGCAAGGTCCTCAACGACGGCGGCTCCGGAGCCGCCTCCTGGATCATCGCCGGAATGCAGTGGGCCGTCGACAACAAGGCCGACGTTGTCTCCATGAGCCTCGGCAGCGCCGAACCGACCGACTGCACCGACCCGATGAGCGTCGCCGCGGAGGAACTCGCCCAGAACAAGGGCACGTTGTTCGTCATCGCCGCCGGCAACTCGGGACCGGCCCTGAACACCGTTTCCTCGCCCGGCTGCGCCCCCAGCGTGCTCACGGTCGGCGCCGTCGACCGCGACGACTCCACCGCGTCGTTCTCCAGCCGCGGGCCCGCGCCGTTCACGCACACGCTCAAGCCCGAGATCGCCGCCCCCGGTGTCGCCATCTCGGCCGCAGCCGCGGGCGGCCGCGGCGTCTACGCGTACCAGACGATGTCCGGTACCTCGATGGCCACCCCGCATGTCGCGGGCGCCGCCGCCATCGTCAAGCAGCGCCACCCCGACTGGACGGCCCAGCAGATCAAGGCCGCGCTGGTCTCGTCCGCGAAGGCCACTGTGCCCGGCGACGTACGCGCGACCGGCGGCGGCAGGCTCGACGTCAAGGCGGCCGTCGACACGACGGTGACCGGCGCGCCCGCCGTCCAGGGCAGCAGCTTCAACTGGCCGCAGGACAGCAGCGACCGGACCGTCGTCGAAGTCCCGTACACCAACTCCGGCGACAAGCCCGTACGGCTGGATCTCGCCGCCCAGTCCGTCACCGGCAACGACGGCTCCCGTATCCGCTCCGCCGTCGCCCGCCTCGGCGCACACTCTGTGACTGTCCCCGCAGGCGAGACCGTCACGGTCCCGATGACTCTGGACCCGTCCGTACGGATCGAACGCGGCCAGTACGGCGACATCACCGGCCGGGTCATCGCCACCGCGAGTGGTGTCAGCGTCTCCACACCCTTCTCGCTGTACGTCCAGCCCGAGACCGTCACCCTGCGCGTCAAGATGGTCGACCGCACCGGAAAGGCGGCCGACGGAGCGTCCTCGCTGGACGTCATCGGCACGGACACCGCAAGCGGCGAACGGCGCTTCAACAACGGCGCCGCCGATCAGGTCTACCGGCTGCGCCCCGGCTCGTACTTCCTCTCCTCCTTCGTGGTCTCGCCCGACCTCACCATCAGTTACCTGGGCCGACCCGAGCTGGAGCTGAAGAAGGACACGACGGTCGTCCTGGACGCCCGCAAGGCCCACCGGCTGCGCGTGCAGACCGACCGCACCAGCGAGACCCGCACCGCCACGCTCGCCTTCGCCCGCAGCTGGGACGACACCTGGGTGCACTCCGGCAGCCTCACCGGCTCCCGCCTGGTCGCCGGCTACTACGCCGATGTACAGGGTCGGGCCCAGGACGGCGAGTTCGAGTTCGGCAGCTACTGGCGTGCCTACGCCCCGCTGATCGAAAAGCTCTCCGTCGTCGGCGGAGGCGAACTGCACCCGGTGGCCGCGAGCCTCGGCTCGGTCAACCTTGACGGTACGGGCGAGGCCGGAATCGTCGACGCAGGCACCGGAACGCCCATGGAGCTCGAAGCCGCGGGCGTGAGCGGGAAGTTCGCTCTGGTCCAGGTCCCGGACACCGGGGCCAACGTCATCGCCCTGGCACGCAACGCCAAGGCAGCCGGCGCCACGGCCGTCATCGTGCACCCCCCGTCTCCCGGCCGCTGGCTGCCGTCGACCGGCTTCGGCACCGCGCCGCACCCCGTCCTCGGTCTTGAGGCGTCCGAGGCGCAGTCTCTCCTCGACCGGCTGGCCAACGGCCCGGTCACGCTGCGCTGGAAAGCCACCGCCCAGAGCCCGTACGTCTACAACCTGGCCTTCCCCGAGGACGGCCCGGTGACCTCCGACCACACCTACCGCGTCCGGGACAGCAGGCTCGGCCGCAACGAGTCCACCTACCACGCCATGGGCATCAAGGCCGACTACATGGACAACGTCGTCGCCTACCGTCCGACCGGTGCCGGCGCCCCGGTCTCCGGCTTCGACGCGGTCGGCGTCCCCGGCACGCGTACGGAGTTCTACTCGGCGGGCGACACCAGCTGGGACCACTATGTCTCCTCCAGCTTCCCCTGGGGCGAGTTCATGGTCGCCGAGCCGCGTACGTACCAGGCAGGCAAGCAGCGCGACGAGACCTGGTACGGCGGGGTGCTCGCCCCGGCCACGCCGCGCGACGCCACCGGCAAGCCCGCCCTGGCGGCCGAGCGGCAGGGCAATCTGATCGGCTTCGCCCCCGCGTTCTGGGGCGACAGCGAACACACCGCCATCGCCGGGTCGTTCGGCGACATCGGCAATATGCAGCTGAGCCGCAACGGCGAGCAGATCGGCGGCAGCCCCTACCCCTTCGGTGTCTTCGAGGTCCCGGCCGACGAGGCGACGTACGAACTCACCATGAACACCATGAAGGTCGGGCAGCCGGCGGCGGTGTGGAAGCGCTCGACCGAGATCCGGACGACGTGGAGCTTCCGGTCGAAGCTCGACGAGAGCGCCTACTCGCAGGGCATCCCGCTGCTCTTCCCCGGCTACGGCCTGCCGGAGGACGGGCTCAAGACCCTTCCCGCGCAGGACGGTCAGAAGATCGCCCTCGGCGTCACCGGGCACGCGGGCTACAAGCCCGGCGCACTGACCGCCGCCGCGCTGTCGTACTCCTACGACGGCGGCGAGACGTGGACCGAGGCGGTAACAGCCCAGCAGGGCGGCGCCTGGACCGCGACCGTGAATCACGCGGACGCGGCGGGCAGGCCCGTCACCCTGAAGGCCCAACTGACGGACGCCAACGGCAACTCCGTCACCCAGCTCGTGGCCAACGCATACGCCGTGCGCTGACCACGAAACGGTCCGCCGGACGTCCTTCCCGTGGGGGGTTGGGACGCCCGGCGGACCACCTGTCGTTTGCCTATTTTTCGGGATGCCCCGTTTTCGTACCGCCCGTGCGGTGGACAATAAGGGCATGAGTCAGCAGGGGGAGAGGCCCGCCACCGAGGACGACTGGTGGAACCGGCTGTACGACGAGTCCGCCCCGGACACCGGACCCGCGGCGACCGCGGGCGACACGCTCGACGACCGATTCGACTCCGCGGCGGACGCGGTGGCCGCGGACGACGTACCCGAGCCGCCGGGACAGAACCTGAACCCGGACCCGGGCCTGAACCCGGACCCGGGCCTGAACCCGGACCCGGGCCTGAACCCGGACCCGGGCCTGAACCCGGACCCGGGCCCGGACCAGGGGCGCCCGCGCGCCTGGTGGGAGACGTACTCCACGGACGCCTCGGCATCCGCTCCGCCCGCCGCTCCTCCGCCCGCCGCTCCTCCGCCCGCGCCTCCGAGGCAGCGCGCACCGTGGGAACCGCCGAGCGCCGCGCCGGAGCAGCCTCCCGCGTACCCGCCGCCACGGCCGCCCGAGCCGCCGCGCGCGCAACCGGTGCCTATGGAGCCCCCGCCTCCCGTCGAGCCGCCCGCCCAAGTGCCGCCCCCTCCCCAGGAGTCGGCCGACCCTCCGGCCGATCCTCCCGTCCAGCCGCCCGCCCGCCCCCAGGTCGCCTACGTCGGTGACGGCCCGCCCACCTACGGTGCCGAGCCCACCGCGCTGCCCCCGGCCCACCCCCAGGAGCTGGACGAACTCGTCGCCGACACCGTGCTCGACGGCGCCCGTTACGGCACGTACACCCTGCGCGCCGCCTCCATCCGCGGTGACTCCGCGCGCTACCGCGGCGAGCCCCGCCGCGACGCCCTGCTCACCGCCCGCTTCGGTACCGGCGAGGCGGCGCTCGTCCTGGTCGCCGTCGCCAGCGGCGCCCGCGCCGCCGAAGGCGCCCATCTCGCAGCAGCGGACGCCTGCCGCTGGATCGGCGGAGCCGTCGGCCGCAGCCACGCCCGGCTGTCCGAGGACATAAGGGCAGGTCGCCGAGGCGACCTGAAATCCGGGCTGCACCGGCTCACCGACCGCACCTTGGGCAAGCTGCGGGCCGGTGCCGCCGAGCTCGGCGTGCAGCCGGAGGAGTACACCGCCCATCTGCGCTGTCTCCTGCTCTCCGCCGATCCCGCGTGCCGCACCCGGGTGTTCTTCGGTGTCGGCAGTGGCGGTCTGTTCCGCCTCCGCGACGGCGCCTGGCAGGACATCGAGCCGCTGGTCCCCGAGCCCGCGGCCGTCACCGGAGCCCCCGTCGTCGGATTCGGGTCACCGCCCGCCGAGACCCCCGAGGGCGACCGGCTCACCATGGACCTGGGCATCGCGACGCCGCCCTCGCCGTACATCGAGGCACCGCCCCCGCCACCGGCGGAACCGTTCCGCTTCCGGGCCTCGGTGGCCCGCCCGGGTGACACCCTGCTGCTGTGCAGCACGGGTCTGGCCGAGCCGCTGCGCAGTGAGGCCGCCCTCGCCGGGGAACTGGCCGGACGCTGGGCCGCCGACGAGCCGCCGGGTCTGGCCGCGTTCCTCGCCGACACGCAGCTGCGGGTGAAGGGGTACGCCGACGACCGTACGGCTGTCGCCATCTGGGAGGCGTAACCGCTCACCCCATGGGTTGATGGATCCATGGCTAAGCAGAACGTGGCAGAACAGTTCGTGGACATCCTCGTCCGCGCGGGCGTCCAGCGGCTGTACGGAGTCGTCGGCGACAGCCTCAACCCCGTCGTCGACGCCATCCGCCGCAACTCCGCCATCGACTGGATCCAGGTCAGACACGAGGAGGTCGCCGCCTTCGCGGCCGGCGCAGAGGCCCAGATCACCGGGAAGCTGGCGGCCTGCGCCGGATCCTGCGGCCCCGGCAATCTGCATCTCATCAACGGGCTGTACGACGCGCATCGCTCCATGGCCCCCGTGCTGGCCCTCGCCTCGCACATCCCCTCCAGCGAGATCGGCCTCGGCTACTTCCAGGAGACCCATCCCGACCAGCTGTTCCGCGAGTGCAGCCACTACAGCGAGATGATCTCCAACCCGCGGCAGATGCCCCGCCTCCTCCAGACCGCGATCCAGCACGCCATCGGGCGCAGCGGCGTCAGCGTCGTATCGCTCCCCGGGGACATCGCCTCGCAGCCGGCCCCGGAGAAGTCCATCGAGCATGCCCTGGTCACCTCGCGTCCTTCCGTACGGCCCGGGGACTCGGAGATCGACAAGCTGGTCCGCATGATCGACGAGGCGGACCGGGTGACGCTCTTCTGCGGAAGCGGCACGGCGGGCGCGCACGCCGAGGTCATGGAGTTCGCCGAACGCATCAAGTCCCCCGTCGGGCATGCGCTGCGCGGCAAGGAGTGGATTCAGTACGACAACAAATTCGACGTGGGCATGAGCGGTCTGCTCGGCTACGGCGCGGCGTACGAGGCCACCCATGAGTGCGATCTGCTGATCCTGCTGGGCACGGACTTCCCGTACAACGCCTTCCTCCCCGACGACGTCAAGATCGCCCAGGTCGACGTCAGGCCCGAACACCTCGGCCGCCGCTCGAAGCTGGACCTGGCCGTCTGGGGCGACGTCCGCGAGACGCTGCGCTGTCTCACGCCGCGCGTGCGCGCCAAGACGGATCGCAGGTTCCTCGACAAGATGCTGAAGAAGCACGCCGACGCGCTCGAAGGCGTGATCAAGGCCTATACCCGCAAGGTGGAGAAGCACGTCCCGATCCACCCCGAGTACGTCGCGTCCGTACTGGACGAACTCGCCGACGACGATGCTGTGTTCACCGTGGACACGGGCATGTGCAATGTGTGGGCGGCCCGCTATCTCTCGCCCAACGGCCGCCGCCGGATCATCGGCTCCTTCAGCCATGGCTCGATGGCGAACGCCCTGCCGCAGGCGATCGGCGCGCAGTTCACCGACCGCAGGCGCCAGGTCGTCTCGATGTCCGGCGACGGCGGATTCACCATGCTGATGGGCGACTTCCTCACCCTCGTCCAGTACGACCTGCCGGTGAAGATCGTGCTGTTCAACAACTCCTCACTCGGGATGGTCGAGTTGGAGATGCTGGTCGCTGGACTTCCCTCGTACGGGACCGCCAACCGCAATCCCGACTTCGCGGCGATCGCGCGGGCGGCCGGCGCCTTTGGCGTCCGGGTGGAGAAGCCCAAGCAGCTCGCGGGCGCGCTCAAGGACGCCTTCCGGCACAAGGGCCCGGCCCTGGTGGATGTGGTCACCGACCCGAACGCGCTCTCCATCCCGCCGAGGATCAGCGCCGAGATGGTGACCGGCTTCGCGCTCTCCGCCAGCAAGATCGTGCTGGACGGGGGCGTGGGCCGGATGGTGCAGATGGCTCGCTCCAACCTCCGAAATATGCCGAGGCCCTGAGACCTGTCCGGTATTTGGTTGATGAATGGACATGAGTGGTGCTGCCCGCGCGGGGCATGCATTTCCGTGAGCGTGTTCGACAGAAGGATTCGTTCCCGGAGTAACCGGAGTAAGGGGCTGTTCCGACGTGTGGGTGGGGATGATGACTGGGCGTCAGGGAGGGGCCGGGCCGGACGCGAGCGGGCACGGCCGTGAACCTGGGGCGGAGGGAGAACCGGACAGCGGTCGGCTGCGCCGCAGGCTGGGCAGCGCTGATCTCACGGCCGTTCCTGAAGTACGACGTGCTTTACGGGAGTTGTTAGGACACTGGGGGGAGCAGGACGCGACGGACGTGGCGGAGCTGCTGGCCAGCGAGCTGGTGACCAATGCGCTCGTCCACACCGATCACGGCGCGGTCGTCACGGCGACCGTCGCGGCCTCCACACTCCGCGTGGAGGTGTTGGACTTCATGGCCGGACTGCCGGCCGCGCGTCTGCCGGGCGCGCATCTGGACACCCACGGCAGAGGTCTTGTGCTGGTGCAGAGCCTCGCTGACGCGTGGGGCGTACATACACATGGCGTGGGCAAGGTGGTCTGGTTCGAGCTGCACGGAAGGCCGGCCTGACCGTCGCAGACCGGCCTTCGCGTGGGTGAGGGCTCCCAGGCACCCCCTAGGGCGTGTTTTAGAAGTCCCGCCTGCCCCGCGACGCCCGGCACGCACACTCGCGGTGTTGTCGGAGTCGCCCAAGTACGTCCAGTACGAGGGCGATCCTCCGCCTTGCGATTGCACGCACCAGACGCCCCGGGGCCCGCCCTTCGGGCGGACGGCGCTACTTCTGAAACACGCCCTAGCCGAACTGCTGCTCCAGATCCTTGAGTTTCTGCTCCAGGGAGTCGAGACGCGGCAGCGTCTGCGTGTCGTCCTCGGCGGTGAGGTCGACCGTGCGCGGCTCAGCGCCATTGGCCGATTTCACGGCCTGGAGGGAGGGCCGGGAACGAAGTGGCAGCTGTCCCGGCTCGGCTATGGCAGGCTCCGCTACGGACCCGACGCCGCCGGATACGGCCTGCGCGGAGCCCGCCCCGGAACTGAGGGCCGGAAGTTCGGTGGGCGGCTGTGAGCCGCCGTCGACGCGTCCGCGTCCCCAGGACCGGTGCTGCCGGTTGATCGCCCTTATCTGCGCACGCTCCAGCTTCTCCCGGCCCCGCCTGTGGAGACGGCTCTGCTGCTTCTCGCGGCGTTCCTCGCGGACCTCGTCGACCGCCTCGTCCAGAGTGCGTACACCTTCGAGGAGCATCAGCGACCAGGCGCCGAAGGTCTCCCGGGGAGCCCTCAGCCACCGTACGATCCGGATCTGCGGCAGCGGACGGGGTACGAGGCCCTGCTCGCGCAGCGCGGCCTTGCGGGTCTGCTTCAGCGCCCTGTCGAACAGGACCGCGGCCGAGAGCGACATGCCCGCGAAGAACTGCGGGGCGCCTTCGTGGTCCAACCCCCGTGGCGCATGCACCCAGTTGAACCAGGCCGCCGCACCCGCGAAGGTCCACACGAGCAGCCGCGAGCCGAGGGCCGCGTCGCCATGGCTGGCCTCGCGCACCGCGAGCACCGAGCAGAACATGGCCGCGCCGTCGAGGCCGAAGGGGACCAGATACTCCCAGCCCCCGGAGAGATTCAGATTCAGCCTTCCGAAGCCGACAAGGCCGTGGAAGGAGAGTGCGGCGGCAACCGCCGCGCAGCAGAAGAGGAGCACGTAGGAGGCCGTTCCGTAGACCGCCTCCTTGCGCCTTCGGCGTTCCTCGCTGCGCTCCCAGGAGTCGTCGGCCGCGGCCTTGCCACCGGCGCGCTTGCCGCGCGCGAGCACCGTCACCGCCACCAGGCCTCCCATGAGCATCACGCCGAGGGGGAGCAGCCAGTTCAGCGATATGTCGGTCAGTCTCATGGGCGGTGTCCCTTGCATCGCGGTAGAGCGTTTCGGCCGCCATAGTGGCCGAAGTCCCAGCGCCCCCAAGGGGTTTCGGGGCAAGAGAACGCCAATTGGGCCCCATGACATACGGATAGGTGCGATTAGCTCGAACCGCCGTATGGATAAAGGGAGTTGGTTCGATTTACGTCACCCGGGCGGGTGGCGTGACAACCGGCGCGCGCGAGAGTCAGACGCTCGGCCGCAGCCTGCCCACGCGGTCCGCGTCACACGTGCGCGGACAGGTGACGCAGGTGTCCTCGGGCCGCAGGGTGTAGAAGAGGCAGCAGCTCGCCCGGTCGCGGGTCGGCAGCAGCTCGCCGCCCGGTGCTGTGAGCTCGCGGAAGCCGGCGGTCCCGACGTACGGCTCGGTGGTGCCCGGAAGCAGCCGCTCCAGCTCTGCCACCGCGCGCTGCTCCTCGCCGAGCAGATGCCCGACGAACCACAGGCCCTCGACGATCTCGTCGGTCGCCATGCCCCACAGCGCGCGCCGGCCGCGCCGCATGCGCGGACCGAAGCCGTCCAGTACGGGCCCGACGTGCTCGGCGACGGCGTCACGCACCTCGGCGCGCAGGGCCTCCTCGTCCGGTACGACGCGGGCGCCGGGCAGCTGCGCGGCCGGGTCGCCCGGCAGGCAGGTGAATTCCCTCACTCTGACCGTCATACGCCCGAGCGTCCGCTGGAAGGCGACATCCGCGACGGGTACGCGCGGCACGCGGCGGTGGAGAAACCAGGGGGCCGTGATCAGCAGACAGGCGGGCCAGGCGTACCGGTGCAGACCGAAGCTGGCGATGACGTCCGGGCGGGCCTGCCAGCCGTAGTCCCGCAGGATCTGTGCGTTGTCCCAGGCGAGAAAGGCATCGAGGGCGGCCCCGCCGTCCGCGAGCTCGGCCGCGCCCACCCAGCCACCGCCCACGGGGGCCTGCTCGCCGTCCGGGAGCTCCCGTATCCGCAGCCCGGAGAAGACCTCGGCCAGGCGCTCATAGGCGTCCTGGACGGGCGAGGCAAGGGCGGGCAGCAGGGCGGGGACGGTCATGCCGGGGACCACCGAATCGCGATCGTTAGCAGGTTAGCCTTACCTTACCCGATGCATTCGATGTTTACCGTATCCTCTGGGGGATACCCCCAGACCCCCCGAAGCCGCTCTGTCGGCCTATGGTGCACAAGGGCCCACGCGCACGCGAGCCGGGCCAGACAGCCGGCCGGAGGAGGAGGAGCCGAGTGGAGCAGGCCCGAGCGCGCGACTCCGTGACGCCGCAGCTTTTCGCGTCCGCGTACGTCCCCGAACAGGCAGGCCCGGCCGACTCCCCGGTTATCCGCCCCCGCATCCCGGAACAGGCCCGCGGCGAACACACCCACAGCGAGCCCCCCGCGCCGGGAGCCGCCCCGCGCACGGTCCAGCGCCACTCGGTCCGCGGCCAGATCCTCGAAGCCCTGCGCACGGCCCTCGTCGACGGCGAGCTGATCCCCGGCGAGGTCTACTCGGCGCCCGTGCTCGGCGAACGCTTCGGAGTCTCGGCGACGCCCGTACGCGAGGCGATGCAGCAGCTGACGATCGAGGGCGCGGTCGAGGTCGTCCCCAACCGCGGCTTCCGCGTCTCCGTCCGCAGCCCCCGCGAACTGGCCGAGCTCGCGGAGGTTCGCGCCCTGATCGAAATCCCGGTCATGCTCCGCCTGGCCCGCACGATCCCGGCCGCCCGCTGGACGGCCCTGCGCCCCCTGGCCGCCGCGACGGCAGCGGCGGCGGCCACGGGCGACCGCGCGGCCTACGCGGAAACGGACCGCGCCTTCCACCGCGCGGTCCTCGCCCTGTCGGGCAACCAGCAACTGGTGATGGTCGCGGACGACCTCCACCGCCGCTCCCAATGGCCCCTGACGAGCGCCCCGGTCACCCGACGGGCGGACCTGGTGGCGGACGCGGCGGAACACATGGCACTGCTGGAGGCACTGGTCGCGCAGGACCTGTCGGTGGTGCAGTCGCTGGTACGGGAGCACTTCACGGGCGCGGAGGGCTGACGGTCCGGTCCGGGCTGAGACCCGCCACCCACCGATGTCCTTTGGCCACGGCTGCACTAATCTGTGCCGCCGTTGTCCAAGTCCGTACGAACGGGGGGCCATTCATGACCGCGGAGTTGCCGGAGTCGTCCATACCCGACGAGGCGTGGGAGGAGTTCCAGCGCGAGAGCGAAGGGCCCGCGCGGCTCGCCGCGCCCAAGGAGCCGTCCGCGCGGGCGCGGATGGTGACCGAGCGGCTGCGGCGCGAGGACGAGGAAGCCACGCGGCGGCAGGGCAGGGTGCGAGGGTGGGGGAAGCGCGGGACCCAGGTGCGGGCCGAGCCCCAGGCGTGGCGGGCGTGGCCGGGGCAGCAGCAGCGGCAGGCGCGGCGGCGACGGGGCTGGACCGTCGTCTCGGTGGTTCTCGCGGTCGTGGTCGTCCTGGTTGTCCTGAATCCGGCGAAGTCGCTGTCCTGGTTGGCGGGTTGACCGATCGAGATCGCGGAAGGTGCGGACTACGGTGGACGGAGTCCTCGTGAGCCATGCGCTCAGGACGGCGACTCCAAGTCCGTCAGCAGTGAGGCGATGTCCAGGCCCGTCATGAGGTACTGCTCGAAGGCGAGGTTGTGCAGCGCCCACGGTGAACGCCTGCGACGGATCAGGTCGATCGCTCCCGCGCCGTCGTGGCCCAGTTCGATCAGCGTCTGAGCCGCCACCAGGCCCGAGCGGTTGTAGCCGGAGTAGCAGCGTACGAGGGCGGTGCGGCCGGCTCGTACGGCGTCGGCGGTGAGGACCGCCAGGCGGCGGACCTCGTCGATCTGGTCCGTGGTCAGCCAGTCGTCCGGGATGGGGGCGACATGATGCTCGACGCCGTCGGGCGGGCCGTGGCCCTGGCGGGTGAACAGGCTGATCACCAGGTCGAATTCACGGTCGACCACGGCATCCAGGTGGCGGCCGTCCGCGTCGGCCCAGACATGGCCGCCCATCCACAGCCCGGTCGTGATCTCGTCCCACGGCGACTGAGGTTCCGGGACGGGACGGTCCGTACGGCGGGCGCTCACCGGTGACTCCTTCCGCCGGTCATGCCGCGGGCTCGGGCTGAGGAGGCGAGGACTGGACCGGCACCGCCGGGGCCAGTTGGGCGCCGAGCCACACCGGTACGCCGCCCAGCAGACGGAACAGCCGCCCCGCCTCCGCCCGTAGCCGGCTCGCCTCCGGTTCCGGCTCGCAGTCGGCGAGAGCGGCCAGCGTCGGGGCCGTACCGATCAGATAGCCGAGCTCCTCGCGGATCCGCAGCGACTCGGCGAAACCGTGCCGGGCCTCCGCCAACTCCCCCTCCCGCAGGGCGAGTCCGGCCTGATGGTGCCAGGTGAAGGACAGCAGCAGCGTGTCCCCGTGCGTGGTGGCTCCGGCGTGCGCCCGCTGGTAGGCGGCGCGGGCCGCCTGCGGGGAGTCGGCGATGTGCTCGGCGACCAGGCCACGGCGGAAGTCGAGCAGTGGGCGTCCCGGCGAAGTGGGGGCGAGCAGCGCCGCCGCACGGCCGAGCGCCGCGCGGGCCTCGTCGGCGCGGTCGCGTACCCCGAGACGGGTCGCCGCGTATGCCAGCCGCCCCCGCTCGCACGCCGCGCCGCCGCGCTCTTCGTCGTCCCCGGCAACCGCTTC
Organism: Streptomyces sp. NPDC005408; assembly: GCF_040606445.1. Classification (NCBI taxonomy): domain Bacteria; kingdom Bacillati; phylum Actinomycetota; class Actinomycetes; order Kitasatosporales; family Streptomycetaceae; genus Streptomyces; species Streptomyces sp. NPDC005408. Next base: position 60,884 of record NZ_JBEXEX010000038.1, read on the forward strand.
CGCCGTACGCAGCGCGTCCTCCGCGTCCGCCCAGCCCTCACCGGTGAACAGGCAGCGCTCGACGAGCAGTCCGGCCCGTTCAAGGGCCGCGGCCGGGTCCGCCGCGTGGGGGGTGAGCAGAGCCGCTGCGTCGGTCCAACAGCCGCGCGAACGCAGCCGCCATACCGCGGTCTGGAGTGGATCGTCACCTGCAGTGGTTCCGGAACCAGACATGGCGGTATGCGCCACTTGCCCTCCCCGAGCACGCCATTGAGCTGTTGAGTCAGTCGCATCTCAGCATGGATAGGCATGCCTGGCCAAGGGGTCAGGTGAATGAATTCACAATCGCTCGGCGGGAGATGGGGAGAGATGCGCCGCGGGGGCTGTGTCCTTCATGGCCAGGGGCGTCAACAGGATGGATTTTGCGCTGCCCGTGAGGATGACCCGTGAGGGTGACCCGTACCTGCGATCCGCCCAGGACGCGGGTCCTGGGCGGAGGCACCCCGTCAGCTCATCCGCAGCGCGAGGAAGAAGTCCAGCTTGTCCTCCAGGCGCGACAGATCGCGGCTGGTCAGCTGCTCGATCCTGCCCACCCTGTACCGCAGCGTGTTCACATGCAGATGCAGCCGCGTCGCACATCGCGTCCACGACCCGTCGCAGTCCAGGAACGCCTCCAGCGTCGGGATCAGCTCCGCGCGGTGCCGCCGGTCGTAATCGCGCAGCGGGTCGAGCAGCCGGGCCGTGAACGCGCGCCGCACATCGTCCGGGACGAACGGCAGCAGCAGGACGTGCGAGGCCAGCTCGTGGTGGCCGGCCGCGCAGACCCGGCCGGGGCGGGCCGCCGCCACCCGGCGGGCGTGCCGGGCCTCCTCCAGTGCGCCGCGCAGGCCCTCCGCCGAGCTGACCGCGGCGCTGACGCCCAGCGTGAGCCGCCCGTCGTCGGCGAGACCGGCCGAGAGCGGGTCGCGTACGGAGCTGAGCAGCGCGTCCGCGTGCAGCCCGGCCTCCGTGGACTCGATGTCGGGGCCTTCCGGGTCGACGGGGACAGCGGGCAGCGGGACCAGTGCGATCGCCTCGTCGCCGGTGTGGGCGACGGCGATCCGGTCGGCGGATTCGGCGCCCGCGGCCGAAGGGTCGACCAGGATCTCCTCCAGCAGGGACTGTGCGACGGGCCCCGCCTCGATTGCCGTGCCCGCGGCTCCGTCCTGCTCCCAGTCCACCCGGGCCACCACGACCTGCCAGTGCGGTGCGGTCCCGAGGCCGGGCAGCAGCACGGGCGCGGCCACCCGCAGCCGGGCCGCGATCTCGGCGGGCGCCGCACCCGTCTGGACCAATTCCAGGACTTCCTGGGCGAGCCGGCGCCGTACCGTACGGGCCGCCTCGCGCCGGTCCCGTTCGACGGCGATCAGCTGGGTCACGCCCTGCAGCAGATCCAGCCGGGCGGCGGGCCAGTCGCTCGCATCCGCCTCGACCGCCAGCAGCCAGTCCGACAGGACCGTCTCGCGTACGTCGCGTGATGCGGGGGCGGCTCCGCGTCCGGTGTTACGGATCGGGAAGAGCGAGTACGTCGCTCCTCCGATGGTCGCGCGGTGCGGTCCACGGCGGCCGGTGCGGATCGCGGCCAAGTGCTCGCCCGCGAGCGCGGCGCTCGCCGAGCCGGGCAGCGGGTCGCCCGCACCCGCGATCTGGCGGCCGGTGGGGGAGAGCACCCAGGCGCGGAGGTCCAGGTCGGAGCCGAGGAGGTCGAGAACGACCTCGGGTCCGCCGCCGGCCGGTCCCGATGTCATCAGCCTTCTGTGTCTGTCCACGACTGCCGCGAGATCACCGGCCCGCTCGCCCGAGACCTGGCGCACGACATACTCTGTGATCGTCGCGAATGCAACGGACTCATTAACTGCAAAGAGTGGCAGCCGATGGCGTGAACACGCCTCGACGAGATCACCCGGAATGTTCCCCAGCTCGGCCTCACCGGCCGCCAGACCGGCCACCCCGGCGCCCGCCAGGATCCGGACGAAGGGCTCCGAGTCCTCGGCCGAATGCCGCCAGGCGAGCCCGGTCAGCACCAGTTCGCCGCCCGAAAGGTAGCGGCTCGGGTCCCGCAGGTCGGTCGTCATCACGCCACGTACACCGCGGTCGAGTTCGTCCTCGCCGCCGAGCAGGCGCAGCCCCAGCGCATCGGTCTCCAGAAGTGCGCGCAGCCGCATCTCGTCGCCGCCGATCTGTCTCGTTGTTGCCGGTGGCCTGTGGCCACGGTTTTCATGGGAAAACGGTGAGGTTACTGAGCCTCGCCTTTCGTTCGAATCTACAAGACGAGAGAGGCGACCAGCCAACTCCTTCATGGTTTCGGTGACTGCACCGGGCGCGGCACGCCTTGTGTACTTGGGCCACACCGCGTTAACGGCACATGAATAACCAGTCGAGGGCCGACCGTCCCGGGCCCGCTGCGACGAACGACCCCCGATTAAGAAGAAGAGAGCCACTCATGGACTTCCTTCGCCCCGCCAGCTGGGAGGAGGCGCTCGCCGCCAAGGCCGAGCACCCCACCGCTGTACCCATTGCGGGTGGCACCGATGTGATGGTCGAGATCAACTTCGACCACCGCCGGCCCGAGTACCTCATGGACCTGAACCGCATCGGCGAGCTGCGCGAATGGGAGGTCGGCGAGGACAACGTCCGCCTGGGCGCCTCCGTTCCGTACACCCAGATCATGGACCACCTCCGGGCCGAGCTGCCCGGTCTGGCGCTGGCGTCGCACACCGTGGCCTCCCCGCAGATCCGCAACCGCGGCGGCGTCGGCGGCAACCTCGGCACCGCATCCCCGGCCGGCGACGCCCACCCGGCGCTGCTCGCCGCGGGCGCCGAGGTCGAGGTCGAGTCGGTGCGCGGCAGCCGCCTGATCCCGATCGACGAGTTCTACACCGGCGTGAAGCGCAACGCACTGGCCGCGGACGAGCTGATCCGCGCCGTGCACATCAAGAAGGCCGACGGCCCGCAGCAGTACTCCAAGGTCGGCACCCGCAACGCGATGGTCATCGCCGTCTGCGCCTTCGGCCTGGCCCTGCACCCCGAGACCCGCACGGTGCGCACCGGCATCGGCTCCGCCGCCCCGACCCCGGTCCGGGCGAAGGCGGCCGAGGAGTTCCTGAACGCCGCGCTCGAAGAGGGCGGCTTCTGGGACAGCAAGAAGATCATCACCCCGTCGATCGCCAAGCAGTTCGCGGAGCTCGCCTCCGGCGGCTGCAGCCCCATCGACGACGTGCGTGGCACCGCCAGCTACCGCCGCCACGCGGTCGGCATCATGGCCCGCCGCACGCTCGGCTGGACGTGGGAGTCGTACCGCGGCACGGGCCGCAGCATTGAGGGAGTCGCATAATGCGCGTGAACTTCACGGTCAACGGTCGTCAGCAGGAAGCCGACGACGTGTGGGAGGGCGAGAGCCTTCTCTACGTACTGCGCGAGCGCATGGGCCTGCCCGGCTCCAAGAACGCCTGCGAGCAGGGCGAGTGCGGCTCCTGTACGGTCCGCCTCGACGGCGTCCCGGTCTGCTCCTGCCTCGTTGCCGCGGGTCAGGTCGAGGGCCGCGAGGTCGTCACCGTTGAGGGCCTGGCGGACTTCGCCAAGCAGCGTGCCGAGCACGGCGGCTGCGCCACCGGCGCCTGCGGCACCTCGCTGGACGCCGCGAAGAGCTGGGAGTCCAAGCCCGCCGACGGCCGGACCGGTGAGCAGGGCGAGCTGTCCCCGATCCAGCAGGCGTTCATCGACGCCGGCGCCGTGCAGTGCGGTTTCTGCACCCCCGGTCTGCTGGTCGCCGCCGACGAGCTGCTCGAGCGCAACGCCGAGCCGTCCGACGCGGACATCCGCGAGGCGCTCTCCGGCAACCTCTGCCGCTGCACCGGTTACGAGAAGATCCTCGACGCGGTCCGCCTCGCGGCCGCCCGTCAGGAAGAGGCGGTCTGACAGCCATGGCGCTGCATCCACGAGTCGCTGCCGCTCCGGCAGGAACCCCCACGAACATCACCCAGGCCTCGAAGACCAAGGGCGGCATCGGCGAGTCGACGCTGCGCCCCGACGGCACCCTCAAGGTCACCGGTGAGTTCGCGTACTCCTCGGACATGTGGCACGAGGACATGCTCTGGGGCCATACGCTCCGCAGCACCGTCGCGCACGCCGAGATCAAGTCGATCGACATCGGCGAGGCCGTCGCGATGCCCGGCGTCTACGCCGTGCTGACCTACGACGACCTGCCCACCGAGGTGAAGAACTACGGCCTGGAGATCCAGGACACCCCGGTTCTCGCCCACGGCAAGGTCCGCCACCACGGCGAGCCGGTGGCCCTGGTCGCCGCCGACCACCCGGAGACCGCGCGCCGTGCCGCCGCCAAGATCAAGATCGAGTACGCCGAGCTGCCGCTCATCACGGACGAGGCGTCCGCGACCGCACCCGACGCGATCCTGGTCCACGAGGGCCGCGACGACCACCACATCGGTCATGTCCCGCACCCGAACATCGTGCACCGCCAGCCGATCGTCCGCGGCAACGCCGACGAGGCCGCCCGGCGCGCCGATGTGATCGTCAAGGGCGAGTACACCTTCGGCATGCAGGACCAGGCCTTCCTCGGCCCGGAGTCCGGCCTCGCCGTGCCGTCCGAGGACGGCGGTGTCGAGCTGTACGTCGCCACCCAGTGGCTGCACTCGGACCTCCGCCAGATCGCCCCAGTACTCGGCCTGCCCGAGGACAAGGTGCGGATGACGCTCTCCGGCGTCGGCGGCGCGTTCGGCGGCCGCGAGGACCTGTCGATGCAGATCCACGCGTGCCTGCTCGCCCTTCGCACGGGCAAGCCCGTCAAGATCGTCTACAACCGGTTCGAGTCCTTCTTCGGACACGTCCACCGGCACCCGGCGAAGCTCTACTACGAGCACGGCGCCACCAAGGACGGCAAGCTCACGCACATGAAGTGCAAGATCGTCCTGGACGGCGGCGCCTACGCGTCGGCCTCCCCGGCGGTCGTCGGCAATGCCTCGTCCCTGAGCGTCGGCCCGTACGTCATCGACGACGTCGACATCGAGGCGATTGCGCTCTACACCAACAACCCGCCCTGCGGCGCCATGCGCGGCTTCGGCGCGGTCCAGGCGTGCTTCGCCTACGAGGCCCAGATGGACAAGCTCGCGGCGAAACTGGGCATCGACCCGGTCGAGTTCCGCCAGCTGAACGCAATGGAGCAGGGCACGCTCCTGCCGACCGGCCAGCCGGTCGACTCCCCGGCCCCGGTCGCCGAGATCCTGCGCCGCGTCAAGGCCATGCCGCTGCCGCCCGAGCAGCAGTGGCTCGCCGCCGGCGAGGAGGCGGACGTACGCGCCCTGCCGGGCGGTCTGTCCAACACCACGCACGGCGAGGGCGTCGTCCGAGGCGTCGGCTACGCGGTCGGCATCAAGAACGTCGGCTTCTCCGAAGGCTTCGACGACTACTCCACCGCGCGTGTGCGCATGGAGGTCGTGGGCGGCGAGCCGGTCGCGACCGTGCACACCGCGATGGCGGAGGTCGGCCAGGGCGGTGTCACCGTCCACGCGCAGATCGCCCGCACCGAGCTCGGCGTCACGCAGGTGACGATCCACCCGGCCGACACCCAGGTCGGCTCCGCCGGTTCGACGTCGGCATCCCGCCAGACGTACGTCACGGGCGGCGCGGTGAAGCACACCTGCGAGAACGTCCGCGAGAAGGTCCTGGAGATCGGCCGCCGCAAGTTCGGCTCGTACCACCCCGCGTGGGCCACCGCCGAGCTGCTGCTCGAAGGCGGCAAGGTGGTCACCGACGGCGGCGAGGTCCTCGCCGACCTGGTGGACGTGCTCGAGGGCGAGGCGGTCGACCTCGAGCTCGAGTGGCGCCACCGTCCCACCGAGGCCTTCGACCTGGTCACCGGCCAGGGCAACGGCCACGTCCAGTACTCCTTCGCCGCGCACCGCGCGGTGGTGGAGGTCGACACCGAGCTCGGCCTGGTCAAGGTCATCGAACTGGCCTGCGCCCAGGACGTCGGCAAGGCACTCAACCCGCTGTCCGTCGTCGGCCAGATCCAGGGTGGCACCACCCAGGGCCTGGGCGTGGCGGTCATGGAAGAGATCATCGTCGACCCGAAGACCGCGAAGGTGCGCAACCCCTCCTTCACGGACTACCTGATCCCCACCATCCTCGACACGCCGACCATCCCCGTCGACGTACTCGAGCTGGCCGACGACCACGCGCCGTACGGGCTGCGCGGCATCGGCGAGGCCCCGACCCTCTCGTCCACCCCGGCCGTCCTCGCGGCGATCCGGAACGCGACGGGTCTGGAGCTGAACAGGACGCCGGTACGCCCCGAGCACCTCACCGGTACCTGATTCCCCCCGCAAACTCTCCGGGCGGTGCGCCGTGCCACCAGGAACGTCACACTTCCCGCCGCCCGTCGTGCCGCCCGGAGAACCCCAGTACCGCACCGCTCGCGGTCCCTGGAAAACCCAGCACCACCAGCACCACCCGTTCCACCAAGCCAAGTTCGTCTCGGGCCGTCCCCCGGGTCGTGCAGCCAGCGCACCATCCCAAATCCCGCAATCTCAGTCTCCATGCGGGTGCCCCTGTGAACCTTGGGAGTAGGCACCATGACCCAGCAGTCCCTTGAGACCGAGACCACGGCGGAGGACGCCGGCGCGGGTACGCGCCAGCCCGCCGGGCGGTCTTGGCTCGACCGGTATTTCCACATAACCCAGCGAGGATCGACCATCGGTCGGGAGGTGCGTGGCGGCATCACCACCTTCATGGCGATGGCGTACATCATCCTTCTCAACCCCGTGATTCTGTCGGTGCCTGATGCGGCCGGCCACAAGCTCGACGGTGATCAGCTGACCACCGCGACAGTCTTCGCCGCCGCCGCAACCACCATCGTGATGGGCTTCATTGGCAATGTGCCGCTGGCCCTCGCCGCGGGACTCAGCGTCTCCGCCGTCATGGCTTTCCAGGTCGCTCCGGAGATGACCTGGGAAAACGCGATGGGCATGTGCGTCATCTACGGTCTCGTGATCGTCCTGCTCGTCGTCACCGGCCTGCGCGAACTGATCATGAACGCCATCCCACTGGCGCTCAAGCACGCCATCACCATGGGGATCGGCCTCTTCGTCTGCCTCATCGGCCTGGTCCAGGCGGGCTTCGTCACCTCCATGCCCGGAGACGGCGGCATCGCCGGCGCCAAGCCGATCCAGCTCGGTACGAGTGACATGCTCACCGGCTGGCCGGTGCTCTGCTTCGCCGTCACCGTCCTGCTGATCTTCCTGCTCCAGGTCCGCAAGGTCCCCGGCGCGATCCTCATCGGCATCGTGGGCGGCACCGTCTTCGCGGCGCTGGTCCACCAGTTCGCGGGCCTCGACAAGAAGGCCTGGGGCGGACTGAACGCTCCCGAGATCACCGGTTCCATCGTCAGCACCCCGGACTTCGGCCTCTTCGGCAGCGTCTCCTTCAGCGGCATCGGCAGCGTCGGTGGCATCACCGTCGGCGTCATCGTCTTCACCCTGGTCCTGGCGGGCTTCTTCGACGCCATGGGCACCATCATCGGCATCGGCCAGCAGGCCAACCTCGCCGACGACAAGGGCAAGATGCCGGGCCTCAACAAGGCGCTCGCCATCGACGGTGCGGGCGGCGCGCTCGGCGGTCTCGCCGGTGCGTCCGGCCAGACGGTGTTCGTCGAGTCCACCGCGGGCGTCGGCGACGGTGCGCGCACCGGCTTCGCCAGCGTCATCACCGGCCTCGCCTTCACGCTCTGCCTGTTCTTCACCCCGCTGGCCCAGGTCATCCCCACCCAGGTGGCCGCCGCCGCGCTCGTCGTCATCGGCTCCATGATGCTGACGAACGCCAAGCACATCGACTGGAACGACCAGGCGACCTCGATCCCGGTCTTCCTCACCACCGTGCTGATGCCCTTCACGTACTCGATCACCGCGGGCATCGCGGCGGGCGTCATCGCCCACGTCCTGATCAAGACCGTCCAGGGCAAGGCGCGCGACGTCGGCTGGCTGATGTGGGTGCTGTCCGTCGTCTTCCTGGCGTACTTCGCGCTTCACCCGATCGAGGGCTGGCTGGGGGTCAACTAAGGCCTGTCGTTTGACAGGCCCTAGCCCCCCGCCGCCTCACACACACCCTTGAGGAGACCGACATGCTGGACATCGCCGACGAGCTGAACCGGTGGGTCGAGCAGGGCCGCGAGTTCGCCGTCGCCACCGTGGTGGCCGTCGGCGGCAGCGCACCCCGGCAGCCGGGTGCCGCACTCGCCGTGGACAGCGAGGGCACGGCGATCGGGTCGGTCTCCGGAGGGTGTGTGGAAGGCGCGGTGTACGAGCTGTGCCGGCAGGCGCTCGAGGACGGCGAGACCGTCCTCGAGCGGTTCGGCTACGGCGACGAGGACGCATTCGCGGTCGGCCTGACATGCGGCGGCATCATCGACATCCTCGTCACGCCCGTACGCGGCGGGGTCTTCCCTGCCGCGCTTGCGGCCGCCGCCGTTGGGGCGGCGGCGGCCCTGGCCAGAATCACCGACGGACCGGCGGACCTGATGGGCCGTGCGCTGCTGGTCCACCCCGACGGTTCGTACGAGGGATCGCTGGGCGGCCACCCGGAACTGGACCGCACGGCGGCGGCCGAGGCGGGCGCGATGCTCGACGCGGGCCGCACGGGAACGGTTGCGATCGGCGACGACGGCTCGCGCTGCGGTCAGCCGCTGACCCTCCTCGTCGAGTCCTCGGTGCCCGCGCCCCGGATGATCGTCTTCGGCGCGATCGACTTCGCGTCGGCGCTTGTACGGGTCGGAAAGTTCCTCGGCTACCACGTCACGGTGTGCGACGCCCGTCCCGTCTTCGCGACGAAGACCCGCTTCCCCGAGGCGGACGAGATCGTCGTCGACTGGCCGCACCGCTATCTGGAGTCGACGGAGGTGGACGGCCGTACGGTCCTCTGCGTCCTCACGCACGACGCCAAGTTCGACGTACCGCTTCTCGAACTGGCCCTCAAACTTCCCGTCGCTTACGTCGGCGCGATGGGCTCCCGCCGCACCCACGAAGACCGCAACACGCGCCTGCGCGAGGTCGGCGTCACGGAACTGGAACTGGCCCGCCTGCGCAGCCCGATAGGCCTGGACCTCGGTGCGCGTACGCCGGAGGAGACGGCGCTGTCGATCGCGGCCGAGATCGTGGCGAACCGCCGCGGCGGCAGTGGGGTTTCCCTGACGGGCGCGCACACCCCCATCCACCACGACGGCACCGAGGCCCCGGCGGGCCGGATCGGTTCCGTGGCCTGACGCCGGGCCCTCCGGGTCCGCCGCGAGACGGACCGCCGCCGCCAGGCATACGGCGGCGCGCCCGTCAGCCGCGAAGCCGGCGCTCCCCGGGGGCGGGGGGGGGGGGGGGGCCCCCGGGCCCCCCCCCCCCCCCCCCGGGGGGGGGGGGGGGGGCGGGCA
>NZ_JBEXEX010000039.1:0-65655 GCF_040606445.1 Streptomyces sp. NPDC005408
GGGCCGTCGCCGTCCACCCCCGGACCCTGGAGACCTTCGACCAGATGGGCACGGTCGGCCCGATCCTCGAACACGGCCGCCCTCCCGTGCCCGAAGGGCTACGGGAGGTGCCCCCAGCACGCGAGCCCGGCAAGATCGGCCGGACAGGGCCTGGTGGAGCGCGGTCAGGCCGCGGCCTGCACCGGCACCTCCGCCGGAGAGAGCGCGATCTCCAGCACCTGGCGGACATCCGTCACCGGGTGCACCTCCAGCTTGTCGAGGATCTCGGCCGGGACGTCGTCCAGGTCCGCCTCGTTCCGCTTGGGGATCACGACCGTCGTGATGCCCGCCCGGTGCGCGGCGAGCAGCTTCTGCTTCAGACCGCCGATGGGCAGCACCCGTCCGGTCAGCGACACCTCACCGGTCATCGCCACATCCGTACGCACCAGGCGTCCGGAGAGCAGCGAGGCGAGCGCCGTCGTCATCGTGATGCCCGCGCTCGGGCCGTCCTTGGGGACCGCGCCCGCCGGGAAGTGGATGTGGGCGCCCCGGTCCTTGAGGTCGGCGACCGGCAGCTCGAGCTCCGCGCCGTGCGAGCGCAGGAAGCTCAGCGCGATCTGGGCGGACTCCTTCATCACGTCACCGAGCTGTCCGGTCAGCGTCAGTCCCGCCGCGCCCGTCTCCGGGTCGGCGAGCGACGCCTCGACGAACAGGACGTCGCCGCCCGCGCCGGTGACCGCGAGGCCGGTGGCCACACCGGGCACAGCGGTCCGGCGCTCGGCCGGGTCCTGTGCGGACTCGGGCACATGGTGCGGCCGCCCGATCAGACGGCGCAGCTGGTCCGCACCGATCGTGAACGGCAGCTCCTGGTCGCCCAGTTCGTGCTGGGCCGCGACCTTGCGCAGCAGCCGGGCCACCGAACGCTCCAGGTTACGGACGCCCGCCTCCCGGGTGTACTCGCCCGCGAGCTTGCGCAGCGCCGAGTCCTCGAGGACGACCTCGCCGGGCTCGAGGCCCGCCCGCTCCAGCTGGCGCGGCAACAGGTGGTCCCTGGCGATGACGACCTTCTCGTCCTCGGTGTAGCCGTCGAGCCTGACCAGCTCCATCCGGTCGAGCAGGGCCTCCGGGATGGCCTCCAGGACATTCGCGGTGGCCAGGAAGACGACATCGCTCAGGTCGAGTTCGACTTCCAGGTAGTGGTCGCGGAAGGTGTGGTTCTGCGCCGGGTCCAGGACTTCGAGCAGGGCGGCCGCCGGGTCGCCGCGGTAGTCGGAGCCGACCTTGTCGATCTCGTCGAGCAGGACGACCGGGTTCATCGAACCGGCCTCCTTGATCGCCCGTACGATCCGGCCGGGCAGCGCCCCCACGTACGTACGCCGGTGTCCGCGGATCTCCGCCTCGTCCCGTACGCCGCCGAGCGCGACGCGGACGAACTTCCGTCCCATGGCATGCGCCACGGACTCGCCGAGGGACGTCTTTCCCACGCCGGGCGGGCCGACGAGCGCCAGAACCGCGCCCCCGCGCCGCCCGCCGACCACGCCGAGCCCCCGGTCGGCGCGCCGCTTGCGCACCGCCAGGTATTCGGTGATCCGTTCCTTCACGTCCTGAAGACCCGAGTGTTCGGCGTCCAGGATCGCCTTGGCGCCCTGGATGTCGTACTCGTCCTCGGTCCGCTCGTTCCAGGGCAGTTCGAGGACGGTGTCGAGCCAGGTGCGGATCCAGGAGCCCTCGGGGCTCTGGTCACTGGACCGCTCCAGCTTCTCGACCTCCTTCAGGGCGGCTTCGCGCACCTTCTCGGGCAGGTCGGCGGCCTCGACGCGGGCCCGGTAGTCGTCGGACTCGTCCTCGCCGCTCTCGCCGTTGAGCTCGCGCAGCTCCTTGCGTACGGCTTCGAGCTGGCGGCGGAGCAGGAATTCGCGCTGCTGCTTGTCGACGCCCTCCTGGACGTCCTTGGCGATGGACTCGGCGACGTCCTGCTCGGCGAGGTGCTCGCGCAGCTGCTCGGTGGCGAGCTTGAGGCGGGCCACCGGCTCGGCGGTCTCCAGGAGTTCGATCTTCTGAGCCGTGGTCAGGAAGGGCGAGTAGCCGGAGTTGTCGGCGAGCTGCGAGACGTCGTCGATCTGCTGGACGCGATCGACGACCTGCCAGGCGCCGCGCTTCTTCAGCCAGTCGGTGGCGAGCGCCTTGTATTCCTTGACCAGCTCGGTGACCGAGCCGGGCAGCGGGTCGGGCACGATCTCCTCGATGCGCGAGCCCTCGACCCAGAGTGCGGCGCCCGGGCCCGTGGTCCCCGCGCCGATCCGCACCCGGCCGCGGCCGCGGATGAGCGCGCCGGGGTCGCCGTCGGACAGGCGGCCGACCTGCTCGACGGTCCCGAGCACGCCGGTCGCGGCGTACGTCCCGTCGACGCGCGGAACAAGCAGCACCGTCGGCTTGCTGGCACCACTGGAACGCGCGGCAGCCTGGGCGGCCTCCACCGCGGCCCGTACGTCGGTGTCGGACAGGTCGAGCGGCACCACCATTCCGGGCAGCACGACCTCGTCGTCGAGCGGCAGCACGGGCAAGGTGAGCGGTGTGGACGTCGAAGCCATGATCTCCCCTTCGGCAGTCAAGTTGAGCTGTATGGACTCAATGCATGAGCCCGCGGAGATGTTCCCCCGGGACCGTTCGCTCTCAGCGATCAGGCCGCGCACCGACAGCCGGAGTGGATGTAATGACCCCATGCAGAGTTCAGCTATTACTTCCGCGTGGGTCGAAGGCTGGGCGGTCAATCGTGGAACCGGGGCCCCGGTCCCCCAGCCCTGGGGCTACCGCATCGACGTCGGACTGCCCGGGCATGTCTTCCGCCATGTGCTCGCAGAGCCCGACGAGGCGATCGTGCGCAAGCTCGGCGAGGCGATCACCGAACCCGGCGCCTGGATGAAGCTCCTCGCACCACCGGAGACGGTGGCCGACTGGCTCCCGGCCGGCTGGACGCTGCCCGACGACCCCGGCTTCATGATGTTCACCGGGCTTCGCCGCCACGAGCCCGGGACGGCCCCCGAGGGCTACGCCCTCCACACGGAGACCCGCGACGGCGTCCTGCGGGTCCGCGTCCACGCCCCCGACGGCTCCCCTCGCCGCCCGCGGCCAGGTCGCCCCGACCGGCGCCACCGCGGTCGTGGACCAGGTGGAGACCGACCCGTCCCACCAGCGCCGGGGACTGGGCCGCCTGGTCATGCGTACGCTCGAAACCGCCGCGGCCGAGTCGGGCTCCACGACAGGCGTCCTGAGCGCGACCACCCAGGGCCTGGCGCTGTACGGCTCACTGGGCTGGCAGTTCCAGGGACCGCTCACCGGAATTGTCCGCGGCCCCGCCGACTGATCTTTTTCCGGGCGGGGACAGGTCGGGTCCTGCCATGTGCGGCTGCGGCATGCTGCAGTACGTGAAGCAGCTCTGGCATGTACTGGTGCGGTACGGACGGCAGGAGGGCGCGTGCGAAGGCTGAGGCGGGGCGGGTTCGGGGCGGCGGGGGTGCTGCTGGCTGTCCTGCTGGCGGCGGGGTGTACGTCTTCCGGGAGCGGGGACGGTGACGGCGGTTCGTCGCCGCCGGGGACCGGCCGCGGCGGTTCGTCGCCGCCGGGGACCGGCCCGGGGTCGGCCTCCGCTTCTTCCGCCCCGACAGCGACACCGACGACGCCCGCTGCCGCGCGCCCGCTGGTCGCCGTGACGGTCACCGGCGGCATCGCCGGCGTACACAACGAGCTCCTCGTCCGGGACGACGGCACCTACACCACGTCCACGAAGACCGGTCCCGGGGGCTCCGGCCGGATGACGCCCGCAGAGCTGACCGCGCTGCGCCGGGCCCTGGAGAAGGCGGACTTCGCACGGCTTCCCCGCGAGGCCACCGGCAGCCCGGTCGCGGACGGGTTCAGCTACCGGATCACGTACGCGGGCCACACCGTGACCACGGACGAGACGACGCGGCTACCCGCCCTGCGGGACGTATTCGCGGCGCTCCCCGAGGAGTGACCGGCGTCCGCCCCCGCGCCCGTGCGACCAGCGGCGTACGGCGGGCCAGCAGGCGACACCGGCCAGCAGGGCGAGCGGATGGCCCCAGTTGGTGAGCGGGTCCTCGAAGGCCAGCAGGTCCTGGACCTGCATCAGGACGACAAAGCCGAGCAGCGTCCCGCGGGGGACCGGGCCGAGCAGTCCGGCCAGGGCGCCGATGCTGGCCATCAGGCCGAAGCTGATGCCGTAGTCGAGCCGGTGCAGGGACGTGGCAGGCAGATGCCCGGCCACGACGGAGACGGCGACCGGTATCTCCGTGGCCAGGGTCGCCGCGACATGACCGGCGAGGAACACCCCGGCGGTGCGCCAGCCGCCTATGCGGCGCTCCAGCGCGGTGAGGGTGAAGAAGAAGGCGATGGCGTACGGGCTGGCGAGGCCGCCCGCGACCCACAGGGCGCTGGCGCCCAGAACGAGTAGCGGGGTGTGGGCCAAATGGGCGACATCGGTGCTGGAGCCCCGCAGCAGCGAGGAGACGGTGACGGGGTCTCCGTACTCCACGAAGAGCGAGGTCGCGAGCAGGACGAGGGCGTAGCAGAAGGTGAACGGCGTGCCGGTCGGCGTGGGCAGCAGCCGCAGCGCCTGGCGCCAGGCCGGCCGTCGTACAGCGGGCCGTCGCACAGAGGGGGCGGGCGCGGGCGCCAGGGCCGGCGCGGGCGCCAGAGCCGGTGCGGGCGCCAGAGCCGGTGCGGGCGGCGCGAGAGCGGGTGTCGCCGGTCGCGTCACCGTCCGCTGGGCCGGGATACCGCCCAGCAGCTTCTGGCCCGTGACCGGATCGCGCGTCGAAAGCTGGTCCACGCGTGAGGCCCCTCTCGTCCAAGCCCCCGAACGAACCCCCACCCAACGCGATCACCATGACCCCCGTCTATGACCTGCGCCACACGAGGCAACCTTTGCACCACCCCGAACGTCGTGCGCACGTCAGGCTGCGCTGACCAGCTGTGAATCCGCTGTGAATCCACTGAGGCGCGACTATGGAACGCGGCCCCAGCCACCCTGGCCCTAGCGGGTGTCTTTCGGATCGTGCCGGGCTCGCGTGCCCTGATCCCAAAAACCCCCTAACCATTTGTCCCTCTCGCCCCACCCCGACACCATGGCCACCGACACGCGTCCGCCCAGTCGCCCGGAGGTCACCGCCATGCCGCTTCATGCCGACGCACCCCTCACCCTCGACCGCCGTGAGGGGCCCCACGGGGAGGTCGTCCTGCGCCGGCGCGGCGAGCACCACGAGATCATCGCCAACGGGTGCTTCCTGATGGACACCTCCGACGGGCGCTCCGAGCGGCTGCTCGTCGACGCCGCGTACGACGCGCTGACCACGGGCAACGCCGCCCCCGCCCTCCTCATCGGCGGCCTCGGCGTCGGCTTCTCCCTCGCCCGCGCCGCCGCCAACCCCCACTGGCGTCATATCGCCGTCGTCGAGCGCGAGCAGGCGATCATCGACTGGCACCGCTCGGGTCCGCTCGCGCGGATCTCCGGCGACGCGCTCGCCGACCCTCGCAGCGTGATCCTGCACACGGACCTCGTCACGCATCTCCGCACGACCACGGACCGCTACGACGCCCTATGTCTGGACATCGACAACGGGCCCGACTGGACCGTCACCGACGACAACGAAAACCTCTACTCACCTACCGGACTCGCCGCCTGTCAGGGCAGGTTGAAGCCGGGCGGAGTGCTCGCCGTGTGGTCCGCACAGCCCTCCCCCGCATTTGAGGATGCGTTGCGGAATGTCGGATTCACCGGGGTTCGGACCGAAGAGATCCGGGTTGCCCGAGGCGTACCCGACGTGGTCCACCTCGCCGCTCGCCCTGCGTAGCCGGGACGCCGTCAAAGCCCTTACGCTGCTGACCTACACACGGGATCTACACCGGCATGCAGCTCGCGAGAACGCGTACAGGGGCGGGGCCATGGAGCAGACACACACCACGCACAACGGCGTCGCGGCCACGCCCGGCGCCCAGCGCCGGGTGCTGGTCGTCGAGGACGACTCGACGATCGTCGATGCCATCGCCGCCCGCCTGCGGGCCGAGGGCTTCCTCGTCCAGACGGCCGCGGACGGACCCGCCGCCGTCGACGCGGCCGAGGCCTGGCAACCCGACCTGATGGTGCTCGACGTGATGCTGCCGGGCTTCGACGGCCTGGAGGTCTGCCGCCGGGTCCAGGCCCAGCGCCCGGTCCCGGTGCTGATGCTCACGGCGCGCGACGACGAGACGGACATGCTCGTCGGCCTCGGCGTCGGCGCCGACGACTACATGACCAAGCCGTTCTCGATGCGGGAGCTGGCGGCACGCGTGCATGTGCTGCTGCGCCGTGTGGAGCGTGCCGCCCTCGCCGCGGTGACTCCGCGCAGCGGCATCCTGCGCCTCGGCGAGCTGGAGATCGACCACGCCCAGCGCCGGGTGCGGGTGCGCAGCGAGGACGTGCATCTCACACCGACCGAGTTCGACCTGCTGGTCTGCCTGGCCAACACCCCGCGCGCCGTCCTCTCCCGCGAGCAGCTGCTCGCCGAGGTGTGGGACTGGGCCGACGCGTCCGGCACCCGGACCGTCGACAGCCACATCAAGGCCCTGCGCCGCAAGATCGGCGCCGAGCGCATCCGTACCGTGCACGGTGTCGGCTACGCGCTGGAGACGCCGGCGCCATGAGCGCCATGAGACGGCGGCGGCCCTGGAACCGGCTGCTGCCCGGTCGCCATGGCTGGCGGAACTGGCTGCGTTCGGTATCCATCTCGATCTCGATCAAGACCAAGCTGGGCACGCTCGTCGTCGTCTCGGTCTTCATCACCACGGGCCTGCTGCTGGTCGCCGTGCGCACCCAGACCGAGCTGCGCTTCATCACCGTCTTCTCGGTGATCGCCACCCTGCTGATCACCCAGTTCGTGGCGCACGGTCTGACCGCCCCGCTGGACGAGATGAACACCGTCGCCAAGGGCATATCGCACGGCGACTACACCCGCCGGGTGCGTGGCGCCGACCGCCGTGACGAGCTCGGCGACCTGGCGTCCACCATCAACCGCATGGCCGACGATCTCGAGGCCGTGGACCAGCACCGCAAGGAGCTGGTGGCCAATGTCTCGCACGAGCTGCGCACCCCGATCGCCGCGCTGCGCGCCGTGCTGGAGAACGTCGTCGACGGGGTCTCCGCCGCCGACCCGGAGACGATGCGCACCGCGCTGAAGCAGACCGAGCGCCTGGGCCGACTGGTCGAGACGCTGCTGGATCTGTCCCGGCTCGACAACGGCGTCGTACCGCTGCGAGCCCGCCGCTTCGAGGTGTGGCCCTATCTCTCCGGGGTGCTGAAGGAGGCCAATCTGGCCGCCGCGCAGCGGGGTCTGACCTCGGGGTCCGGCCATCACACCCGTACTGACGTCCATCTGCATCTGGATGTGTCGCCGCCCGAGCTGACCGCGCACGCGGACGCCGAGCGTCTCCACCAGGTGGTGGCCAATCTGATCGACAACGCGGTCAAGCACTCGCCGCCGCACGGCCGCGTGACCGTACGGGCCCGGCGCGGCCCGCAGGCGGAGTCCCTCGACCTGGAAGTGGTCGACGAGGGCCCGGGCATCCCTGAGCCGGAGCGCCACCGGGTCTTCGAGCGCTTCAACCGCGGCACCATCATCGCTCCGCACGGCAAGGGGAGCGACGGCGGTACGGGCCTGGGCCTCGCGATCGCGCGCTGGGCGGTCGATCTTCACGGCGGGCGTATCGGGGTGGCCGAATCGTCCCGCGGCTGCCGCATTCTCGTGACCCTTCCGGGGATCCCGTCGGCACGCGGTTGACGTAGGGTTCGAACCGGAAGCGCGCATTCTGCGTGTACGCAGTGAGGGCGCGGCCGGAATCCGGCCAGTACGCCCTCCTGGGTGCGAGTCCATGGGTCGCAGCCGCGGTGAGTCATACCCGCGGTAAACCGGAACCGAGCTTGTTTCCCGCCATTCCCTGCCCCGAAACCCGCCGATCGGTGTGACTTGCGCGACGATGGCCCGCCCGGCCTGCACCTCTCGGCCAGGGAGGCGTAGCCTTTATTTCCGCTGTCCATCACCTTGTGAAGCGGAAGAGGGCGGTTGCCGCCGTGTCGTCTCAGTCCCCCAGTAACTCGAGCATCTCGACCGACCAAGGCGGGCAGGGTAAGAACCCTGCCGCCGCGTTCGGTCCCAATGAGTGGCTCGTCGACGAGATCTACCAGCAGTACCTCCAGGACCCGAATTCGGTCGACCGTGCCTGGTGGGACTTCTTCGCCGACTACAAGCCGGGCGGTGCGAATGCCGCCGCCGGGGCGAAGCCGGTCGCCGATGCCCCAGCCGCGGACGGCCAGGCCGCCGCACAGTCCGGCGCCGTAGCCGCGGGGGCTACGGGTGCCACCACCGCAGCCCCGGCCGCGCCCGCCGCACCGGCGGCCGCACAGCCCGTCGCCGCACCCGCCCAGGCCGCGCCCGCCGCACCGGCGAAGCCCGCGGCCCAGGCTCCCGCACCCGTGGCGCCGAAGCCCGCCGCCGCCAAGCCCGCCGCGGCTGCTGCCGGCAAGGCAGCCGAGCCGGCCACCGAGGGTCCGGAGATCGTGCCCCTGCGCGGCCCCGCCGCCGCGGTCGCGAAGAACATGAACGCCTCGCTGGAGGTGCCCACGGCCACGTCCGTGCGCGCCGTCCCGGTGAAGCTGCTCTTCGACAACCGCATCGTCATCAACAACCACCTCAAGCGCGCCCGCGGCGGGAAGGTCTCCTTCACGCACCTCATCGGGTACGCGATGGTGCAGGCCATCAAGGCCATGCCGTCGATGAACTGGTCCTTCGCGGAGAAGGACGGCAAGCCGGTCCTGGTGAAGCCGGAGCACGTCAACTTCGGTCTGGCCATCGACCTGGTGAAGCCGAACGGCGACCGCCAGCTGGTCGTCGCGGGCATCAAGAAGGCCGAGACCCTGAACTTCTTCGAGTTCTGGCAGGCCTACGAGGACATCGTCCGGCGCGCCCGCAACAACAAGCTGACGATGGACGACTTCACCGGCGTCACCGTCTCGCTGACCAACCCCGGCGGCCTCGGCACCGTCCACTCCGTGCCGCGTCTGATGCCCGGACAGTCGGTCATCATGGGCGTCGGCTCGATGGACTACCCGGCGGAGTTCCAGGGCACCTCCCAGGACACTCTGAACAAGCTGGGCATCGCCAAGGTGATGACCCTCACCAGCACGTACGACCACCGGGTCATCCAGGGCGCCGCCTCCGGCGAGTTCCTGCGGATCGTCGCCAACCTCCTCCTCGGTGAGGACGGCTTCTACGACGACATCTTCGAGGCGCTGCGCATCCCCTACGAGCCGGTCCGCTGGCTCAAGGACATCGACGCCTCGCACGACGACGACGTCACCAAGGCGGCGCGTGTCTTCGAGCTGATCCACTCCTACCGGGTCCGCGGCCATGTCATGGCCGACACCGACCCGCTGGAGTACCGCCAGCGCAAGCACCCCGACCTGGACATCACCGAGCACGGCCTCACGCTGTGGGACCTGGAGCGCGAGTTCGCCGTCGGCGGCTTCTCCGGCAAGTCCCTGATGAAGCTGCGCGACGTGCTCGGCGTGCTGCGCGACTCGTACTGCCGCACCACAGGCATCGAGTTCATGCACATCCAGGACCCCAAGCAGCGCAAGTGGATCCAGGACCGGGTCGAGCGCGGGCACACCAAGCCCGAGCGCGAGGAGCAGCTGCGGATCCTGCGCCGGCTGAACGCCGCGGAGGCCTTCGAGACCTTCCTGCAGACCAAGTACGTCGGCCAGAAGCGGTTCTCCCTGGAGGGCGGCGAGTCCGTCATTCCGCTGCTCGACGCGGTCATCGACTCGGCTGCCGAGTCCCGGCTCGACGAGGTCGTCATCGGCATGGCCCACCGCGGCCGCCTGAACGTCCTGGCGAACATCGTCGGCAAGTCGTACGCGCAGATCTTCCGGGAGTTCGAGGGCAACCTCGACCCGAAGTCGATGCACGGCTCCGGCGACGTGAAGTACCACCTGGGCGCCGATGGCACCTTCACCGGTCTCGACGGCGAGCAGATCAAGGTCTCGCTCGTCGCCAACCCCTCGCACCTGGAGGCGGTCGACCCGGTCCTGGAGGGTGTCGCCCGCGCAAAGCAGGACGTCATCAACAAGGGCGGTACGGACTTCACGGTCCTGCCGGTCGCCCTGCACGGTGACGCGGCCTTCGCGGGCCAGGGTGTCGTCGCCGAGACGCTGAACATGTCGCAGCTGCGCGGCTACCGCACCGGTGGCACGGTCCACATCGTCATCAACAACCAGGTCGGCTTCACCGCCGCCCCGGAGTCCTCGCGTTCGTCCATGTACGCGACCGACGTGGCCCGCATGATCGAGGCACCGATCTTCCATGTGAACGGTGACGACCCGGAGGCCGTGGTCCGCGTGGCGCGGCTCGCCTTCGAGTTCCGCCAGACGTTCAACAAGGACGTCGTGATCGACCTCATCTGCTACCGCCGCCGCGGTCACAACGAGGGCGACAACCCGCAGTTCACCAACCCGCAGATGTACAACCTGATCGACAAGAAGCGCTCGGTGCGCAAGCTCTACACCGAGTCGCTGATCGGTCGCGGCGACATCACGCTGGAAGAGGCGGAGCAGGCGCTCCAGGACTTCCAGGGCCAGCTGGAGAAGGTCTTCGCGGAGGTCCGCGAGGCCACCAGCCACCCGGCCCCGGCGCATGTCCCGGACGCGCAGGCCGAGTTCCCGGTGGCAGTCACCACCGCGGTCTCCCAGGAGGTCGTGAAGCGGATCGCCGAGTCCCAGGTCAACATCCCCGAGCGGATCAAGGTCCACCCGCGTCTGATGCCTCAGATGCAGCGCCGTGCGGCCTCGGTGGAGGACGGCACGATCGACTGGGGCATGGGCGAGACGCTCGCCATCGGCTCGCTGCTGATGGAGGGCACCCCGGTCCGTCTCTCCGGCCAGGACACCCGCCGTGGCACGTTCGGCCAGCGCCACGCGGTGCTGGTGGACCAGGAGACAGGCGAGGACTACACCCCGCTGCTGTACCTCTCCGAGGACCAGGCCCGCTACAACGTCTACGACTCGCTGCTCAGCGAGTACGCGGCGATGGGCTTCGAGTACGGCTACTCGCTGGCCCGCCCGGACGCGCTGGTCATGTGGGAGGCCCAGTTCGGTGACTTCGTCAATGGCGCGCAGACCGTCGTCGACGAGTTCATCTCCTCGGCCGAGCAGAAGTGGGGCCAGACCTCCGGCGTCACGCTGCTGCTGCCGCACGGCTACGAGGGCCAGGGCCCGGACCACAGCTCCGCCCGTCCTGAGCGTTTCCTGCAGATGTGCGCGCAGAACAACATGACGGTCGCCATGCCGACCCTGCCGTCGAACTACTTCCACCTGCTGCGCTGGCAGGTCCACAACCCGCACCACAAGCCGCTCATCGTTTTCACCCCGAAGTCGATGCTGCGTCTGAAGGCGGCGGCGTCGAAGGCGGAGGAGTTCATCAACGGCGGCTTCCGCCCGGTGATCGGCGACGACACCGTGGACCCGAACGCGGTCCGCAAGGTCGTCTTCTGCACCGGCAAGGTCTACTACGACCTGGAGGCCGAGCGTCAGAAGCGCGGCAACACGGACACGGCGTTCATCCGTCTCGAGCGTCTGTACCCGCTGCCGGGTGCCGAGCTACAGGCCGAGATCGCCAAGTTCCCGAACGCCGAGAAGTACCTCTGGGCGCAGGAGGAGCCGGCGAACCAGGGTGCGTGGCCGTTCATCGCGCTGAACCTGATCGACCACCTCGACCTGGCGGTCGGCGCGGACGTTCCGCACGGCGAGCGCCTGCGCCGCATCTCGCGGCCGCACGGCTCGTCCCCGGCGGTCGGTTCGGCCAAGCGCCACCAGGCCGAGCAGCAGCAGCTGGTCAACGAGGTCTTCGAGGCCTGACCGGTCGGTTGTACGTCACGGAGGGCCCGGCCCCGCGTTCAGCGCGCGGGGCCGGGCCCTCCGGGCTGTTCAGGCCCCTTCGAGCCGGGCGACTTCCTGCCGGATGAGACTGGCGGTCTGCGTGCGCGCCGCGCCCGCGGCGGACAGCAGGGACAGCACCGCCCGGTGCTCCTCCAGGGCGCGCCCGGGGCCCGCCGTGCGTTCCAGGCGGGCGACCCGCATCCACTGGGAGGCCGCCGCCCGCTCCAGCAGGTCGCCCGTGCCGGGCTGGGCGGCGGCCCGGCGGTAGTGGGCGGCCGCGTCCTGGAGTTTCGGGTGCGATGCGGTGCGCTGGGCCAGCAGGGCCGAGGCAAGAGCGCGGTACCACCAGGCGTAGGCGGCCAGTTCGGGATCGGCCGCCGCCCGGGCCGTGGCTCCGAGGGCCCAGTCAGCCTCGTGCAGATCGGCGACTGTTTCGTCGGCGCGGAAGCGCTCGATATAGGCGTGGCCCAACAGGGCCCGGCGGCGCGGGAGTTCCGGATCGGCCGCCGGTGTCTGCTCGATCGCGCCGCGCAGGGCTCGTACGGCCGCGTGGATGTCGGCCGAGGAGTGCTTGTCCACACCGCGCTCGGCCAGCTGCCTGCCGAGCGAGGTCAGGACCACGGCACGGCCGGGGTCGTGCCACGGCAGCAGCGGCACCGCCTCGGTCCAGGCCGCGATCGCCGAGTCGCGGTGCGCCCAGCCTCCCGTCGACGCGTACCGCTGCTCCAGGACACGGGCCATCCTCAGCAGGATGTCGGCCAGGGCGTCCTCGTCCTTGCCGACATGCTGGCGCGCCTGGTCCAGGGCCTGGAGGATGCGCAGCCTGTCGTCGTCGTCGGGGTTCTCGTGGGCGAATTCGATGGCGTCGGCGTAGTCCAGCCAGGCGCGGCAGAGCTGCGTCTGGCGGACCGTGTCCCAGTCGAGTCCGTCGATGCCCGCGTGCAGGTCCTCGTCGGCGCGCTGGGCGTAGGCGCGGGAGGCGATCCGGTCCTCCTCGTCGGCGGCCCTGGCGACGGGGCCCTCGCCGCGGTGGTGCCGGGCCAGGTCCAGCAGCAGCCCGCCCTCGACGAGCAGCGCGGACTCCGGGCGCTCGTCCGCCAGCAGCAGTTGTACGACGCTCAGCGCGGTCTGCGTGGTCTGGGTGAACCAGTCCTCGGGCCGGACCGGGCCGCGCAGCCCGTACGGGGCGCCTGTGACGGCCAGCCGCCGCAGCACCTGGATCCTGGCGCCTGCCGCGGCCTCTCTGAGCCCAGGCACGTCGTCGTACCGGGGCTCGCTGTCGGTCAGTTCGGCGAGGCCCGCGTCCGCGGTCGCCAGCAGGATCGACGCCACCAGGTGCACATCACCGGAGCCCTCGGCGGCCTGTACCCGTACCCACTCGGGCATCAGAAGGGTGCTCAGCCGGCCCGACTCCACCTCGTCGGCCATCGCTTCGAGCACCTGCGCCAGCGTCAGATGCGCCTGCGGCTTGCCGGTGAGCGCGTTCTGGGCGGCGTCCAGCGCCTCACGCAGGTCCTCGGGCAGCGGCCGCACGAGCCAGCGCCGCAGCAGGGCGCTGGCCAGCTCTCCGTAGAGCACGGCGCGTTCGGCGGTGCGCCGTTCGGCCTGGGTGGCCGAGCCGAGGAGCCTGATCGCCTCGTCGAGGTCGCGTACGGTGCCGTACTCCCCGAAATGCGCGAGACAGGCGCGGGCCCGCGCCACCAGGCCCGCGGGGCCGTCCTTGGGCAGTCCGCCGGGGGGCGCGGCGGGTTCGGGAACGCCGAGCCGCCGCAGCACCTGGGCCGACACCTGGGCGAAGGCCCACTGGCTGCGGCTGTCGGGGCTGCCGGGCGCCGACGGGTGCGGGTCCACCGAACCGGCGAGAAAGGCGGCGGCCATGGCCGGGAAGTTGCGCACCGTACGCCCGTACCGCGTCTCGACGTACTCGGAGCAGTGCTTGAGCACCAATGCCGCGCTGCTTGTGCCCAGTTGGCCGAGCAGCTCCTCGCGGACGCCGTCCAGGAAGGCATACGACGGGCCGCCCTCGTCCTCGGCCGGCCCGTCGTCGTCCCGCCGCAGCAGCCCGCTGAGCAGTACTTCCGCCAGTACGTCGGGGCCGCCGCGGACCAGCATGGCGCGCTGGACGAGCTGCATCACCGGGAGCACCAGCGGGACCGCCGACAGATAGACGGCGAGCTGGGCGGCCGCGGGCGAGGCGGTCCTGCGGAAGGCCCGGACGCGCTCGGCGGGTTCGATGTGGCGGGCCGTGCGGGACCGGGTCGCTGCGGGTTCGTGGCGGGCCCGCACCAGCGCGGCGGCGGCGTTCAGCGACTGCCCGGTCGCGCCGGCGACCAGCCGTGTCCAGGCGTCGAACGAGGAGCGGCGCAGGGCGAGCACCGGCACCGGTATGCCCCGGTCGAGGCTGTCCGGGACGGCCGGCCCTGGTCGTTTCGGGGTGAACTCCAGCCGTCCCGCCGGTCCTTCGCGCCGCCGCAGCAGCCCGGGCCGCGCGGGCAGATGCGTACGTCCCCACATCCGCTGCGGCAGCGGCTGCACGACGGCGACCGGCGCGGTCGACGCCCAGGTGTACAGCAGCCGCTGCATCCGGCCGCTGCGCCACATGGGTCCCGCGCAGTCGCTGAGCACCAGGGTCAGCTGCCGTCCGGTGGGGTCGCCGAGCTGGGCGGGCACGGGCGCGTCCTCGCGGAGACGGTGCACGGCGACCTCGCGGAACGCCCCCGCGCGTTCGCAGACCTGCCGCAGCTCCTCAAGTGCCGTGTCCCATACGACGTTCGACGAGGAGACGTCCATGACGAAGGCAAGGCGTGCCTCGCGCCGCCGGGCCGTGCGCAGCACGGGCACCACGAGGCCGGTGTCGGCGGCCCGGTCGGCCGTCGCGACCTCGTCGAGCTCACGGTGTACGGGGCGCATGGGCGGGCGGTACCGCTGCAGGGGCCGAAGCGCCCGCTGGAGTGCCGGGGCGTCCGGCAGCGCGGCGGCGGTCGGCACCGGAACCCGGCGCATACCGACGGCCGGTACGCCGCCGGGTGCACCCTCCGTCTGCGCGGGGCCGTACAGGTCGACGCGAGGGCTCGGCGCCGGTCCCGTGCGGAAGGGAGAGGGCGCGGGCGGCTGCGCCGCCTCAAGCGGCGGGCGGTCGGCGGGCTGTGTCCCGGCCCTCTCCTCGGGTATCGAGCCGGGCGGCCTGGACGGCGCGGGCGGCACATGGCGCGCCAGCCACAGCGCGTCCGCCAACTCCTCGGCCGTCGGCTTCAGTTCCGTCTCGCGCAGCCGGCCGACGAGCGCGGTCAGGGCGGGATTCACGACGTCACCGCTGCCGGGTGTCGAGGGGACGGATCAGCAGCTCGGCGATCTCCTCGCGCCGCCCCGCGTCCGCGCGAACCGCCTGCTGCGTGAGGTAGATGGCATTGAGCAGCTGGTCGGTGGGCCGCAGTTCGCCGTCGCCGTCCTCGCGGGTGAACTGCCCGATCAGATCGAGGTTCAGCTCGTCCGCCCCGGCCCCGAAGTGAGCCTGCACCATCGCGGCCAGCCGCTCGTCGCGCGGCGGGTCGAGGTGCAGATGGATACAGCGGCGCAGCAGCGGGGCCGGGAAGTCGCGCTCTCCGTTGCTGGTCATCACCACGAACGGGAAGGCGTGACAGCGCACCCGGCCGTCCCTGACGGGCACCCGGCGGCCGTCGTCGGTGAGCACCCGCACCTCGTCGTGGCCCGGCCGGTCGGCCATCCGCTCCAGCTCCGGAAGGGCGAACTCCCCTTCCTCCACCACATTCAGCAGGTCGTTCGGCAGATCGATGTCGCTCTTGTCGAGCTCGTCGATGAGCAGCACCCGGGGCCGCTCGGCGGGCAGCAGCGCGGTGCCCAGAGGCCCGAGCCTGATGTACCGGCCGATGTCGTCGGATCCCCGCTCGGAGCCGCGCTCGGCGAGCTGCGCGTCCTGGAGCCGTCCTATGGCGTCGTAGGTGTACAGGCCGTCCTTCAGCTCGGTGCGGCTGACGATGGGCCACTGAAGGACCCGGCCGAGTCCGAGTTCGTACGCGACGGAGTGCGCGAGCGTGGACTTGCCGGAGCCGGGCTCGCCCGTCACGAGGAGCGGACGCCGTAAGTACAGGGCGGCGTTGATGAGTTCCAGGGCTTCGGCGTCCTGGGCGGGCGGGGCCCCCACGCGCGCACCGAGCCGCCGCGTCGACGAACTGTCGATCGGCGGCGCCGGGTCGGGCAGCGGCACTCCGGAGAAGGCACGCCAGGGAGGCGGCGGGGGCAGTTGCCGGATCCGGGCGGGATCCGGTGCGCCGACGCCTCGGTAGATCAGCCAGTCGTCCATCGCTCGCTCCTCGGCGGCTGGTGGGAACCGTGACGGACCACGGGGGACATGTACCCACCGCCCCGCCCTCCCATAGCTTCGCGGCGGGCCCTCATGGGGAGTCCACCGGTCCGGAATCGTCGGCGGGCAGAGGGCGGCTCGGGTCGTCGTAGAGAATGGCCACCCCCTCCGCCCAGTGCCTGCTGTTCCTCGATCCGCTGATGTCGTCCCTGATACGGCGCAGCCGGTCGGGAAGCTCAATCGCGCCCCCGCTCTGGGCGATGAGCTGGGCCGCGCCCCGCTGCATCTCCTCGCAGAACTCCGTACAGCCGTGGTCGGGATGGCCGTCGGTGTGCCACAGTGCGATGCCGTGCCCAGCCTGCAGCGCCATGCCGATGGCCCGCCGTCCGACGCCGCTGCCTGCGGGACGGCACAGGACCGGCACGGCGGACGGCGGCATCTCCTCGAAGTGCCGGGGCCGCGGGACCTGCCGCTGCGGCGGAGTGCGGGTGGCGGTGAGCGCGCCGGCGGTCAGCGTCCCCTCCCAGCGGCGCTGCCAGACGGCGTCCGGTTTCCCTCGTCTCGCGAGATCACGCAGCACCACCATCCGCCGTACGCCGACATACGCCGGATGGTGCAGCCTGGCCATCTCGGTGAGCTGCCAGCGGTGCACGGCCGTGTCGAAATGGTCGGCGGGCAGGGCGACTTCGAGGGGCGCCGGGGCACCGGGCGAGTCCACGGAGGCGAAGACCTCCTCCAGCGGGCCGCGCAGTGACTGGACGATCTGCTCGGGCGGGACACCGTCGCCGGTCTGCTCCTCGTGCAGCGGTTCGTTCACGTCCTGGCCGTCGTCGACACGGATCCGCCAGTAGAGGCGGGTGGGCCGGGCGTCGCAGACCGGCTCCAGCTCGACGATGACGACGGCGCACCCCTCGCCCGGCCGCGGGTAGCGGACGACGATCCGGTCCTGACCGTCGGCCGTGCGCTGATGGACGAGCCCGGGCGGCAGCGTCGCCTGGGTGACCACGGTGTGCACGATTCGGGGCACTTCCTGGAGCCGCCGGGCCACCCAGTCGGCGAGCGCGACGGGGTCGCCGCCGCGGCTGCGCTCGTACTCCACGACCAGCTGGAGGTAGTGGAGCGCGGCGATGGCGGCCACGGGCTGCCCCGCCTCGTACAGCAGGCCGTGTCCGTCGCGCCAGGTGCGCGGCAGGAGCTGGCCGGGCGGCGCGGCGACGCCGCCGCGGGCCTTCCTGGCGAGTTCGACGACGGGCCGGATGGCGGCCGGCGGATGCACACCCGAGAGCAGGAACAGCGCCTCACGCCGGTCGCGCGGGCTCCACTGGTCGCCGCCGGCGTGCACTCCGGCGCCCGGCAGCTGGTGCTGGCGCTCGATCCAGTTGTGTCCCGTGACCTTCGGGGACTGGCCGTGCCAGCGGTCGTGCGCGGCCATGAGCGTCTCGTACGTGGGACCGAAGCGGCGCAGTGCGGTGGCCGCGATGGCCATGCCGCCGTCCCGGCCGGACCGCCGGGACTTGAGGACGCCGACGACGGCGCCGGTGTGGGCGTCGAGCACCGGTGATCCGGAGCCGCCCTTGGGGAACTCGGCCTCCGGCCGAAAGCGCATCCCGTAGTCGTCGTCGAAGCCGTTGATCCTGGCCCCGGCCTTCCAGCGCACGGCCCGCCGCGCGGTGCCTTCCTCCGGGGTCCCGGGGCGGTAGCCCTGGACGATCCCCCGGCCGCCGGGATAGTCGGTGCGGTCGGTGAGCCAGACGCACTCGTGCTCGACACCGTCCTCGACGAGGCGTACGAGGGCGAGATCCTGCTCGACGGGCACGCGCTGCTCGGCGCGCGGCTCCCCGTCGAGCAGCCAGCACGCGAGCCGGGCATCCAGCGGCTCGCCGTCGTTCAGCTCACTGCCGCACAGGCGGAAGGTCCTGGTCCGGTCGCCCTTGAGGTGTGGGGCGAGTACGTGTGCGCAGGTCAGGACCCAGCCGGGGGCGACGAAGAAGCCACTGCCCCATATGGCGGCGTCTTCGTGGGCGGATGTGAAGTGGACGGTGGCGGCGCGGGTGAGCGCGTCGATGACGGAGTCGGATTCACTCATGTCGTATGGGTGTCCGGCCGGCCTGGGGGCAGGCCTGCGGGCTGCCCCGTGGGCCGGCCTGTCGGCTCGTCCGTGGGCTGGTCCTTGAGCTGCCACGTGAGGGTGACCTGCACGGATGCCTTGGCCTCCCCCGCGGCCAGTACGGCGAGGGCGACGCCGGACTTGGCGGTCAGTTCGACGCCGAAGGTGACGCTCGCCTCGTCGGGTTCGGCGGCGGCCGCGGCTTCGAGGACGGAGGCGCCGACCTGGGTGATCAGCTGCTGGAGCTGCTGGACCTTGGCGGTGGCGTTCTCGACGAAGCCGACATCCTCGTCGTCCTCGCCGTACCCGCCGCCGGGACTGGACAGCCGGGCGAGCACGACGGCTCCCCCGGGCAGTTCGATCTGCTGGACGCGTCCGTTCACGGTTCCCCCCGTCGTTGCACGGCCAACTCACTCCAGTGTCACCGCACTTGGGCGCTGTGCGAATGGCGACGACGTTACTGGCCTGCGCGGTTGCAAGGGAGGGCCGGAAGTCGCCGTAACCTGAGGAGGTAGACCCCTTCCGTACCAGGAGCATGTCTTGTACTTCACCGATCGCGGCATCGAGGAGCTGGAGAAGCGGCGCGGCGAGGAGGAGATCACTTTCGAGTGGCTCGCCGAGCAGCTGCGCACGTTCGTCGACCTCAACCCGGACTTCGAGGTCCCGGTGGAGCGCCTGGCCACGTGGCTGGCGCGATTGGACGACGAGGACGAGGACGAGTAGGGCGCGCAGCGGCGCCTACGCCGCGGTGGCACGGGTGGACCTGGCCGCGTCGGGGGCTGGGCATGCGGGTCGGGGCTGCGGGCTGGGACCTACCCCCGGCGCCCCCGGACCCTGTCGTAGACCAGCCCCAACCCGCCATGCACCACCAGCACCACCCCCGCCACCGCCCACCCCCCGCTTCGCCGCCGTACACCCCACACCACCATCGGCACCCCCGCCGCCACTTGCGCCGCCCCCAGCAGCCTGGCCCTCGGGCCGCGCAGCCACGGGCCGAGCAGGCCCTCCTCGACCGCGTCGAGTTCCGCTCGTACCGCGTCGCGCCAGCCCGACCACTCCACCGGCTCCGCGCCCAGCTCACGGGCGACCGACCGTAGCCGGTCGGCCGGTTCGCCGGGGGCCAGGCCCGTGGGCAGGGCGAGCCCGGACCGCGCCAGGACCCCGATCAGACCGAGCAGCCGGGCCCGCCCGTCCGACGCCGGGTCGGGGAGCGTGAGCGGCTCCAGCGCCTGGAGATCCAGTACGGGATCGAGCCCGAGGCGCGCCGCGAACGTCCGCATCGCCTCGTCCTCGCCGACCGGCGTACCGTCCGCGAGCCAGACATAGCCGACGGGCCTGCGGAACCCTGACGCGAGCGTGAATCCGGCCCGGTCGCCGTCCCACCACAGTGCCAGCACCGGCCAGTTCGCGCCGACGGCAACCGCCGATGCCCAGCCGCCGAGCACCCGGTCGACCGGTTCACCGCCGTCCAGCCAGGGCTTTCCCTCGGGAACGAGCACGCTCCACTGCTCCCCGGCCGGCGCAAGGAGCTGCTGTTCGCGCAGCAGATGGGCCGGAGGCCGTACGGCGGCAGGCTCGGCCCGGCAGAGCAGCAGCGCCCCCACGGATGTCGCGTTCATAGCCCATACGCTAGGCCAATTTGCCCCCGTACGACCGTTAGCAACCACTCGCAACCAGACACGCGCGACGACACGCGACCACACACACGCCCGCCATCGCGCTTGACATCGCGTATTCGCGATATATCGTATCTACCAAGAGACGCGATATGTTGCGTCACGCCGGACCCAGGGAGGTCAGCACCATGGCAGAGTCGACGTGGGAAGTCGCTGAGCCGAAGAAGCTCACCTTCGACGGCCCCGTGACGGCACTCAATGTGCGCATTGTCAACGGAACGGTCAACGTCGTGGGCACGGACGAAGGTTCCGCCCGCCTCGAGATCTCCGCGATCGAAGGCCCTCCGCTGATCGTCACCCAGAACGGCTCCACCCTCACCGTGGCGTACGAGGACCTGCCCTGGAAAGGCTTCCTCAAGTGGCTCGACCGCAAGGGCTGGCACCGCAGCGCGGTCGTCTCCCTCGCCGTGCCGACCGGCTCGGCGGTCGAGGTCGGCGTCGTCGGCGCGGGAGCCTTTGTGTCCGGCATCCAGGGCACGACGGCGGTACGCGGCGTCAGCGGCGACACGACTCTCGTCGGCGTCTCCGGCGCGGTCCGCGCCGACACGGTCTCCGGGAACCTGGAGGCCCAGGCCGTCACCGGCGATCTGCGCTACAACTCCGTGTCCGGCGATCTCACCGTGATCGACGGCGCCGGGTCATCCGTACGGGCCGAATCGGTCAGCGGCGACATGGTCATCGACCTCGACCCGGGGGGCAAGCCCACCGACATCCGGCTGGCCACCGTCTCCGGCGAGATCGCGATCCGGCTGCCGCACCCCGCGGACGCGCAGGTCGAGGCGAACACCGCGAGCGGCAGGGTCTCCAATGCCTTCGAAGACCTGCGGGTCAGCGGCCAGTGGGGCGCGAAGAAGATCACCGGCAGGCTGGGCACGGGCACGGGGACGCTCAAGGCAACGACCGTGTCCGGCTCGATCGCACTGCTGCGCCGGCCGCCCGCGGAGGACGAACCGCACGACGCAGCCCCCACCGGAAAGGTGCTCTGACATGCCGCCCGTCTTCGCTCATGGCCGACTGCGCCTGTATCTGCTGAAGCTCCTCGACGAGGCCCCGCGCCACGGCTACGAGGTGATCCGGCTGCTCGAGGAGCGCTTCCAGGGCCTGTACGCGCCTTCTGCGGGAACGGTGTACCCACGGCTGGCCAAGCTGGAGGCCGAGGGTCTGGTCACCCATGCCACCGAGGGCGGCCGCAAGGTCTACTCGATCACCGACGCGGGCCGCGAGGAACTGGCCGGGCGCGGCGGCGAGTTGGCCGACCTCGAACTGGAGATCCGCGAGTCGGTCTCCGAGCTGGCCGCGGAGATCCGCGACGACGTGAGGGGCGCGGCGGGCAAGCTGCGCAGCGAGATGCGCGCGGCGGCGACGGAGACGCGGACGACGCCCGGCGCGGAGAAGGACTGGGGCGACAAGGAGTCGTGGCGCGCGGCGAAGGAGGAGCTGCGCAAGGCGAAGCAGGAGTGGAAGGAGCAGGCGCGGCGCGCGAAGGACGAGTCGCGGCGGGCACGCGAGGACGCGCAGCAGGCGCGCCGCCAGGCCAAGGAGGCACAGGAGACGGCCCGCCAGGAGATGCAGCGCATCGCCAAGCAGGTCCAGGACCAGGTGCAGGACCACTTCGCGCGGGGCGACTGGCCGACGGGGGTACGGGAGGGCCTGTCGGAGCTGAGCACGCAGCTGGGCGGCCTGGCGAGGGGCACGGCGTGGCCGCCGTACGTCAAGCCGGACCCGGCGGAGGAGCCCCCGGAATGGGCAAAGGACCTGGGCGGCGACTCGGACAACCCGGCCAGGGACTTGGACCGCCTGCTTGACCGCTTCCGCGACGACATCCGCGACGCGGCGAGGGACCACGGAGTCACCCCCCGCCAACTGGGCGAGACCCGCCGCCACTTGTCGACGGCGGCGGCCCACATCGGGGCACTGCTGCGAAACCCGGAGGTGTAGGGGTCCGGGGCGCGGGTCCCTGCCGGGGTCCGGCCCGGGCGCCGTCTGCCGGGGCGCGGGTCCCGTCGGGGGTGCGGGGTGCGGGTCCAGGCCCGAGCGCCGTCTGCCGGGGCGCGGGTCCCGGGCGCACCCGGGGCCGGGTGCGTGCCGTCTGGGGCCGCTCCGGGGCTCGTGTCCTGGGCTGCTTTCCTCACCGCGCTTCGCGCGAGCTGCGCCGCTTTACGTCCAGAACACGACCACTTTACGTCCAGAACACGACCACTGCGCGTCCCCCTGCTCGCTGAACGAGCCCGGTGCACCCGGCGTACAGCACTGCAGGGCGGATGGCGCGATTTCCCTGCGGCGCGAAGCTGCCGCAGGCAGGGGGCAGGCTTCCCCCGCGGCGCGAAGCTGCCGCTCGGGGGTGTGGGGGGCGTCAGCCCCCTTACCCGTCCAGGCCCGCACCTGCGGACTGCGGTACGAAACCGCCCGCACCAGGCCCCAGGGGCGGCCCACCTCCCCCGCGGCACGCAGCGGGGGCTCACCGTGCGGCGCGAAGCTGCCGCCCCGGGGGGTACGGGGGCGTCAGCCCCCGCAGGTCCCGTCAGGGTTTCGGGAAGGGGCAGGGTGGGGGAACAACCCCGCCCGCGGCCCGAAGCTGCCGCATGGGCCCGGCGTCGGCCCCCGCCTTCCCCAGGGGGCCTGGGGGCACCGCACCCAGTTCGGGAAGGGGCGGGGTGGGGAACAACACCGGCCTCACCCCGCGGCTCGCGCCGCCCCACCCCCCACCACCCTCTCCACCGCCTCATACGTCGCCCCGTGCTCCGCCAGCACATCCGCCACCACCCCCGGCCTCGCCGTCAGCGCCAGCAGCAAGTGCTCGCCCCCGATGTGGCGTTCCCCCCGGCCCACCGCAATCCGGAGCGACTTCTCCAGCGTGTCCTTCGCGGACGGGCTGAAGGCCCGCTGCCCCGACCACCACCGTTTCGACTTCTTCCCCACCTGCAGCGCCCCCGCCCCATGCGCCTCCTCGATCTTCGAGACGATCTCGGCGACATCGATCCCGAGCCCGGCCAGCGCATCCGCGTCCGCTTTCGACAGGCCCCCGCGCCGCCGTGCGTCCGCCAGTGCGCCTTCGACGGAGCCGCGCCGGTCGGTGATCCCGAGGGACGCGAAGGCGAACGCCGCCCGCGTCCCCTCCTGGTCGAGCATCGCCAGCAGCAGATGCTCCTCGGTGACGGAGTCCGCACCGGCCCGTTCCGAGTGTTCTACCGAGCCCGTCACGACATCACGGGCGTCCTTGGTGAAGCGCTCGAACATCACTGCCTCCCGTACTTCTTGTGTACGGCCTGCCGGCTGACGCCCAGCTCGGCCGCGATCTCCTGCCACGACCAGCCCTGGTTGCGGGCACTGCGTACCTGTACGGCCTCGAGCTGCTCAAGGAGCCGCCGCAGCGCGGCGACGGCTCGCAGCCCGACCCGCGGGTCGCGGTCGCCCGCCCGCTCGGCGAGATCGGTTGCTTCGGTCATGCATGTCAACCTACATTGACAGTTATCCACTGTCAACCCCAGTTGACATCGCCCCGTCGTACGGTGGTCCCGTGATCGATTTCCGTACGCCCGCACCCGTGACCGGCAGCCTCGATGTCCAGTGGCACGCCGGCTGGCCCTCTCCGAAGCACGACCCCGCTCCGGAGATACAGGTGCATGCCTATTCCGAACACACCGTGATCCTGCGGCAGAACAAGTCCGTGCACTTCGAAGCCCCGTTCCTCTTCCTGCTGTTCGGGAACGAACGGGCGCTGCTGCTGGACACCGGCGCAACCCCGGACCCCGCGTACTTCCCCCTGCGCGCGACCGTCGACGCGCTGACAGAGCAATGGCTGACCCGCCACCCCCGCAGGGAGTACGGACTGCTGGTCGCCCACACGCACGGCCACAGCGACCACATCGCGGGCGACTCCCAGTTCGCGGACCGGCCTCACACCGAGGTCGTCGGGCCCTCGCTCGCCGAGGTGAAGGAGTTCTTCGGGCTGACCAAGTGGCCGGACGGGCAGGCCGAGCTGGACCTCGGCGGGCGGGTGCTCGACCTTCTGCCCGGGCCAGGGCACCAGCAGGCCGCCGTGGTCTTCCACGACCGGCACACCGGCCTGCTGCTGACCGGCGACTCCCTCTACCCCGGCCGGCTGTACGTGCAGGACGCGGACGTGTTCGCCGCCACCGTCGACCGGCTGCTCGCGTTCTGCGATACCACCCCGGTCACCCACATCCTCGGCTGCCACATAGAGATGACGAGAACCCCGGACAAGGACTACCCCCGCGGCACCACGCACCAGCCGGACGAGCCCCCGCTCCAGCTGACGACCGTGCATCTGCGACGGCTGCGCGACGCCCTCGCCGAACGCAGAAGCCACAGCGGGGACTTCATCGTGGTGTACGAGGAGTGACGGTGACCGTGACCCACGCCCCGGGCAGCGCCAGCACCCGTACCGTGCCCGGCAGCCCCGCCGGCACCGTCCGGGTGCCCGTCCAGGCCGGGCCGTCCAGGGTGATACGCCAGTCGGACGCACTCGGCGGCAGCGAGATCTCCGTCGCGCCCCGCCGCCCGTGCGCCCTGTACACCAGGCGGTACGTCCCGGTCGCCGGGTCGTACGAATCGGCCGTCACCCGCCCCGCGACGGCCGCCGCGTACGGCGCCGCGGTCTGCTCCTTGTTCGTTCGGAAGAGACCGCGCTCGTCGACCGCGCAGTAGCCGCCGCCGTAGCACCAGACATAGCCGGCCCAGCCGGAGCTGTAGCGGTTCAGGGAAGCCAGGGCCTCGCGGTAGAAACGGCCCATGTTCGGAAGGGAGTTGTTGAGGGGACCCCACTCACCCACCACGACCGGGATCCGCTGCTCCTTCGGGTAGGCGGTGACGGCCGCCTCGTACGACTCGATCCAGCCCGCCGAGGGGTCGTAGTCCGCGCCCGCCTCCATCGCCGTGTTGTAGAAGTGTGGGGCGTAGACGACCTTCGGGTCCTTGATCCTGCCGAGGCCCGTCGGGACGCCCTCGCCGACGATCGGGGTCGGCTCGACGAAGACCCAGTTGCCGTCGTCGGCCGAACGGACCGCGTCCGCAAGGCGGTTGTACATCGGCGTGAGCTGATCGCGCTCGATGCGACGGGCAGCTGCGGGTAGTTCCTCGCCCGCGCGCAGCTCGCCCATCGGTTCGTTGATCAGGTCGTAGCCGAGCACGGCGGGGTGGTCCTCGAAGCGGTGGGCGAGCACCCGCCACATCCGCGCCTGCGCCTGCCGCAGGTCCTCGTCCTCGTAGAGGTGGGTGAAGGCGCGCTGTACGGCCGGTTCGAAGTACTCCGAGAACCAGTCGTCGGGATGCGAGGTGAAGGGCAGCCCGTCGGTCCGGGTCGCCCACTCCGGGACGCCGCGATGCCCGAAGGCCGGGCCGAAGACATCCTGGTGGGCGTCGAGCACCACCTGGATGTCGTACTTCCCGGCCCAGTCCAGGACCCGTTCGATCTTGTGCAGATACGCCGCGCTGTACTGCCCGCGCCGGGGCTCCAGGTCGTCCCAGAAGACCAACAGGCGGGCGAAGTTGAAGCCCTTGGCGCGCATGTCGCGGAAGTGCTTCTCGGTGACGGCGGACAGCGCCTGGTCACCGCGGTTCGTCTTGTCCTCGACGTTCCAGCCGCGCAGGGTGAGCGTCCGGCCGTGGTCGTCGGTCAGGCGGGGAATGCCGCCCGGGTCCGCCGGGGTGGCGGCGGAGGCAGGAGCCCCCGCCACCAGAAGGAGGCAGCAGCCGATCAGTACCGGGATCGTGCGGCGCACAGGCATGGGAGGAATCCCATCAGCGCACCTGACGGTCCATCAAGAGGGCGTCAGCACGATCTTTCCGAAGAGGTCTCCGCCGGCCATCTTCTCGAAGCCCTCACGGGCCCGGCCCAGCGGCAGGACCTCGTCGATCACGGGACGTACACCCGTCGCCGCGCAGAAGGAGAGGAGATCCTCCAGCTCGTCCTTGGAGCCCATCGTCGATCCGACGACCTTCAGCTCCAGGAAGAAGATCCGGGTCAGTTCGGCGTGCGCGGGGCGGTCGCCGCTGGTCGCGCCGGAGATGACCAGCGTGCCGCCGGGCCTCAGCGACTTGACCGAGTGCGACCAGGTCGCGGCGCCGACCGTCTCGATGACGGCGTCCACGCGCCGCGGCAGGCGTGCGCCCGGTTCGTACGCCTCCTCCGCGCCCAGTTCGACGGCCCGCTTGCGCTTGGCCTCGTCGCGGCTGGTGGCGTACATCCGCAGTCCGGCCGCCTTCCCGAGGACGATCGCGGCGGTCGCGACGCCGCCGCCCGCGCCCTGGACGAGGACCGAATCACCGGGCCGCACCCCGGCGTTGGTGAAGAGCATGCGGTACGCGGTGAGCCAGGCGGTCGGCAGGCAGGCGGCCTGCTCGAAGCTGAGCTCCTTGGGCTTGGGCAGCAGGTTCCAGGTGGGTACGGCGACCTGTTCGGCGAAGGTGCCCTGGTAGCGCTCGGTGAGGATGGAGCGCGGCTCGTCGGGCCCGACGCCGTGGCCGCTCTGGCCGATGACGGAGTGGACCACCACCTCGTTGCCGTTCTCGTCGATGCCCGCGGCGTCGCAGCCGAGGATCATCGGGAGCTTGTCCTCGGAGAGTCCCACTCCGCGCAGCGACCAGAGGTCGTGATGGTTGAGCGAGGCGGCCTTGACGGTGACGGTGGTCCAGCCGGGACGGGCCTCGGGGGCCGGGCGTTCGCCCAGCTCCAGGCCGTTGAGCGGGGCTTCACGGTCGATGCGGGCTGCGTAGGCGGCGAACATGACCTTGACGATAGGACGGGGGCGGGACGCGACGGAACCATGCAGAGGTGTGACACACACCGCGTCCCGCGCGTCTCTCGGCGACCGATCCACCCATACGGCGCAAGCACGCCCCGACATTATTGGGCGCCCCAGCCCGACGGGCCGTGCCGCACCCCATCAGGGGTGCCGCACGGCCCGTCCGGATGATCGGCGGCGCGCTACCGCGCCGCGTGTCGGCGCCTGGTGTCAGCGCCTCGCGACACCCTCCGCGCGCGCAGCCGCAGCCACCGCCGCGGTGACCGCCGGGGCCACCCGCTCGTCGAAGGGGGACGGGATCACATAGTCGGCCGCAAGCGCGTCGCCCACCACGTCCGCGAGCGCGTTCGCCGCGGCGATCTTCATGCCCTCGGTGATCCGGGAGGCCCGGACCTGGAGAGCACCCGCGAAGATGCCGGGGAAGGCCAGGACGTTGTTGATCTGGTTCGGGTAGTCGCTGCGGCCCGTCGCCACCACGGCCGCGTACTTGTGCGCGACATCGGGGTGGACCTCGGGGTTCGGGTTGGCCATCGCGAAGACGAAGGCACCCGGTGCCATCGACGAGACCGCCGCCTCCGGGACCGTACCGCCGGAGACGCCGATGAAGACGTCCGCCCCGGCCAGCGCGGTCTCCAGCGAGCCCGAGAGCCCCGCCTTGTTCGTGATCTCCGCGAGCTCGCGCTTCACGGACGTCAGGTCCTCGCGGTCCCGGCTCACGATGCCCTTGCGGTCGGCCACGGACACATCGCCGATGCCCGCCTCCAGCAGGAACTTCGCGATGGCCACACCCGCGGCGCCGGCGCCGGAGATGACCGCGCGCAGGTCACCCAGACCGCGCCCGGTCAGCTTGGCTGCGTTGCGCAACGCGGCGAGGGTCACCACGGCCGTGCCGTGCTGGTCGTCGTGGAAGACCGGGATGTCGACCTGCTCCTGGAGCCTGCGCTCGATCTCGAAGCAGCGCGGCGCCGAGATGTCCTCGAGGTTCACTCCACCGAACGACGGCGCGAGCCGGACGATGGTCTCGATGATCTCGTCCGTGTCGGTCGTGGCGAGCGCGATCGGAACCGCGTCGACCCCGCCGAACTGCTTGAAGAGGATGGCTTTCCCCTCCATGACCGGGAGGGACGCTTCCGGTCCGATGTCGCCCAGTCCGAGCACTGCGGTGCCGTCCGTCACGACTGCGACGACCTGCGACTTCCAGGTGTAGTCGTGGACGAGCTCCGGCTGCTCGGCGATCGCGGTGCACACCTTGGCGACGCCGGGTGTGTACGCGAGGGACAGGTCGTCCTTGTCTCGCACCGGCACCGTGGCCTGGATGGCCATCTTGCCGCCGCGGTGCAGCGCGAAGGCCGGATCGAAGGGCTCCTCGGGAGCTCCTTCCGCACCGTTTTCGCTGTCGCTGCGAGGATTGACGATCTCCGCTGCCATTTGGTTGACCCCTTAAGTCTTCATCAGTTGAGGGTGGCCACTCCTGGTTGAGGAGGGGTGGGCGGGCACCGCGTAAGTGCCCCGCCCCGGCGGTTGGCCGCCTGGCGGGGGGAGTACATACGCGCGGGCGCGCCGCACACGCGCCCTGAGCCCCGGATGAGGGGTGTAAGCGTCCTTCTTACCTGACCGACGGCCCTGGAGACGAGTCGGTATCCGCTTGCTGACACGACTCATTGCGCCATGTCAGGACACGTCAGCTACGCACCCGGAAACCGGCGCGAAGCGCCGGTCGGGCCGCAGATTTTCCGGCCGAAAGAAGGTATCCCAGTGAAAGGTCCGGCCTTGATGTACCGGCCTCGTGGGGTTCGGGGGTGTCCCGTTACCCGATTTTGACATGCTCGGCCCCCTGATTGGGCTAGTCCGAATGGCAAGATGCCGAAAACACTCAAGGTCGCGACACTCGAAGATGAGTGGAACGACTTGAAATGTCCTATATGGCAGCCCCCTCATCCGCCGGAGGATCACGACCATGACCGCAAGCAACACCTGTCGTACGACCGCCACCAGGGCCCGGATCGCCGCGGTCGGCGCGATCGCGGTCGCCGGGTCGCTGATGCTCACCGCCTGTGGTGACCAGACGAGCTCGGGCTCCAAGGAGTCCACGGGCACCTCGGAGAGCAGCGCCGCGCTGTTCAGCAAGCTGCCGAAGAAGTACCAGGACTCCAAGGTGATCAAGGTCGGCACCGACGCCGCCTACGCCCCCATGGAGTTCGAGGAGGGCGGCAAGATCGTCGGTGTCGACCCCGACATCGCCGCCGCTCTCGGCAAGGAGCTGGGCGTCACGCTCCAGTTCACCAACGGCACCTTCGACGGCCTGATCTCCTCGCTGAACACCGGCCGCCAGGACCTCGTCATGTCTGCCATGAGCGACACCAAGGCCCGCCAGCAGGGCCTGGACGACAAGGGCAAGAAGGTCGGCGAGGGCGTCGACTTCGTCGACTACTTCACCTCCGGCGTCTCGCTCCTGGTCAAAAAGGGCAACCCGGAGAAGATCCAGTCGTTCGACGACCTGTGCGGCAAGAAGGTCGCCGTCCAGCGCGGCACGATCTACGAGACCACCTTCAAGACCCAGGCCACCAAGTGCAGCGCGGACGGCAAGGGCAAGCTCACCATCGAGGCGTTCGACACCGACGCCGAGGCCCAGACCCGCGTGAAGTCCGGCGGCGCGGTCGCCGACCTCAACGACTACCCGGTTTCCGCGTACATCGCGAAGACCGCGGGCGGCGGCAACGACTTCGAGGTCGCCGGCGACCAGACCGACGCCGGCCCGTTCGGCATCGCCGTCGACAAGGACAACGCCCAGCTGCGTGACGCGCTCAAGGAAGCCGTGGCCGCGATCATCAAGAACGGCGAGTACAACAAGGTCCTGGAAAAGTGGGACGTCAAGAACAGCGCCGTCACCGAGGCGACCATCAACGCCGGCAAGTAATCCTGGCGTCAGCCTCAAGCGTTTCACTGAAGGGCAGTCACTGTGACTGACAAGTTCGACAAGACGCCTGCCGACGAGCCCCCAAAGGACTCGGCGGCCGTCGAGGCGGCATCTCACCCTGAGCAGATCAAGGCCATCCCGGTACGGCACTGGGGCCGCTGGATCAGCGGCGTCGTGGTCGTGGCGCTGCTGGCCCTGCTGATCTACTCGTTCTCGCAGGGCGACGTCAACTGGGGCACGGTCGGGGACTTCATCTTCGACCCCCGGATCGTGACCGGCATGTGGCACACGCTGCTGATCAGCGTGCTGTCGATGCTCATCGGCCTGGTGCTGGGCGTCGTCTTTGCGGTCATGCGGCTCTCGAAGAACCCGGTGACGGGTGCGGTGTCCTGGCTGTACATCTGGTTCTTCCGCGGCACCCCGGTGTTCGTGCAGCTGCTGCTGTGGTTCAACCTCGCGCTGATCTTCCCCGTCCTGAACCTCGGGTTCTACAAGGACGAGATGGTCGACGTCATGACGCCGTTCATGGTCGCCCTGCTGGGCCTGGGCCTGAACGAGGGCGCGTACATGGCCGAGATCGTCCGGGCCGGCATCCAGTCGGTCGACGAGGGCCAGACCGAGGCCTCGCACGCGCTGGGCATGTCCAGCGGCAAGACCATGCGGCGCATCGTGCTGCCGCAGGCGATGCGCGTGATCGTGCCACCGACCGGCAACGAGTTCATCAACCTGCTCAAGACCTCGTCGCTGGTCTCCGCGGTGCAGTACACCGAGCTGCTGCGTGCGGCGCAGAACATCGGGTCCACGTCCTTCGCGGTCATGGAGATGCTGCTGGTCGCTTCGGTCTGGTACCTGGCTCTGACCAGCGTCTTCAGCGTCGGCCAGTACTATGTGGAGCGGTACTACGCGCGCGGTTCGCTGCGCCAACTGCCGCTCACGCCGTGGCAAAAGATCAAGAAGAACCTGTCGTTCCGCAGCAGCCCCAGGGGGGTGTGACATGACCGCCATGGTGAAGGCCGAGGGCGTACACAAGTCGTACGGTCTGGCCCACGTCCTCAAGGGCATCGATCTGGAGGTCGCTCCGCAGGAGGTGTTCTGCCTGGTCGGCCCCTCCGGTTCCGGTAAGTCGACGTTCCTGCGGTGCATCAACCACCTGGAGCAGATCAACGCCGGCCGGCTGTCGGTCGACGGTCAGCTGGTGGGCTACCGCCAGAAGGGCGAGAAGCTCTACGAGCTGAAGGACAGCGAGGTCGCGGCCCAGCGCCGGGACATCGGCATGGTCTTCCAGCGCTTCAACCTCTTCCCGCACATGACCGCGTTGGCGAACGTCATGGAAGCGCCGATGCAGGTCAAGGGCGAGTCCAAGGCCGTGGCGCGTGCGCGCGCCGAGCGTCTGCTCGACCGGGTGGGCCTGGGCGACAAGGGCAAGCACTACCCCACCCAGCTCTCCGGTGGTCAGCAGCAGCGTGTCGCCATCGCGCGTGCGCTGGCGATGGAGCCGAAGCTGATGCTCTTCGACGAGCCGACCTCCGCGCTCGACCCGGAGCTGGTGGGCGAGGTCCTGGACGTGATGCGCGGCCTGGCCGAGGACGGCATGACCATGATCGTCGTCACCCATGAGATGGGCTTCGCCCGCGAGGTCGGCGACGCCCTTGTGTTCATGGACGACGGCGTCGTGGTCGAGTCCGGCCACCCCCGCGAGGTCCTGTCCAACCCGCAGCACGACCGCACCAAGGCCTTCCTCTCGAAGGTCCTGTAAGCGGTCCGAAGGTCGTGCAAGCGGTCCGAGCGGCACGGAAAAGGGCGGTACGGACGAGAAGTCCGTACCGCCCTTTCCCTGTCCGCCGGGCTACTTCACGGCCAGCAGCAGCGTGTCGGAGGGCGAGGCCCATACCGCCCTGGCCTCACCGAATCCGGCGGTGCGCAGCGTCTCGGCGTGCCAGCGCACGGACGGCATCTCACCGTCGGCGTGCTCGCCGTAGATCTCGTAGCGCTCGGCGGTCGGACCGGCGAGTACGGGGTCCTTGGCGGCCAAGGCCCACCAGTCGGACCAGTCGAGCGCCCCGGCCGCCTTGCCCCGGTCCATCTGGGCGTGCCGGTGGGCGCGTTCGGCGGCGTTGATACGGGGAGTGTCGCGGTCGATCATGTGGTCGGCGTTCATGAAGACACCGTCGTCGCGCACGAGCCCGGCGATCTGTCCGTACAGCGTGGCCAGCGGGCCGCTGCGCAGCCAGTGCAGGGCGGTGGCGGTGAGGACCGCGTCATAGGAGTCGTACGGCAGCTTCGCCACCCACTCGGGGTCCTTCAGGTCGGCCGTGACGAAGCCGACCCGGTCGTCGCCCTCGAAGTAGCCCCGGGCGATGGTCAACAGAGCGGGGTCCAGGTCGACCCCCGTGCTGGTGGCCTTCGGGAACCGCGTGAGGAGCCTGTCCGTAATACTTCCCGTACCGCATGCGAGATCCAGCACCCGGGGCTCGGGTCCCACCAGTGCCTCGACCATGTCGAGCATCACCCGGAACCGCTCCTCGCGATCGGGCATGTACCACTCCTGCTGCCGGTCCCAGCTCTGCTGCCAGGCCCGCCAGTCCGCTCCTGTCATCGTCTCCGACACCGGAACCCTCCCGTCCGTAATACCCTCGAAGCAATAGCAGCCGTTACGCCGACACTAGACCGCCGCTGTAAGGACTACAAGTGGAACTGGCCCATTACTCGGACTACGCCGTGCGCCTGGTCAACACCGAGGAGCCGGCCCGCAACAAGGACTCCCTCACCTCGGTCGAGGCCGTCCGGGCACTCTTCGGTGTATCCGGCCAGGCCGCGCGCCGTGCCACAGACGCGGACGTCACCCGCTTCCGGTCCGTACGAGCCAGGCTGCGCGCCGTCTTCACCGCGGCCGACGCGGGCGACGAGACCCAGGCCGTCGACCTGCTCAACTCGCTGCTCCTGGAGTTCCCCGTCAACCCGCAGATCTCGGGCCACGACTACCGGGACGAGGACGGCCGCCCCAAGTGGCACATGCACCTGGCCGACCATCCGTCCAACGCGACGGCGGGGTACGCCGCGATCGCCGCGATGGGCCTCGCGTTCCATTTGACGGAGTACGGAGTCGACCGGCTCGGCCTGTGCCAGGCAGCGCCGTGCCGCAACGCCTACCTCGACACCTCGACCAACCGCTCCCGCCGCTACTGCTCGGACCGCTGCGCGACCCGCGCCAACGTGGCCGCCTACCGGGCCCGCAAGCGCCTTGAGACGGAACGGTCGGACAGCACGGGCCGCACCGCCGAGAACGCCCAGGCGGCGACCCCGCGCACGGATCGCTGATCCGGCGCCGGCGGCCGGTATCTGCCGCGTACCCTCCCGAGGAGCAGCTCATGGGGCACCGTGCCGAAGACACGGCTGTCCCCCTCGGCTCCCGGATTGTCCCCGAGTACCCACCAGCCGTCCTCGCGCCGCTCGACGAGGCGCTTGACGATGAGCAGGTCCTGCTGGAGCGGATGACGCAGCACGGCGACATCGCCGGGCCGCACCTCGGCGCCGTAGTGCACCAGCAGTTGATCCCCGTGCTTGAGCGTCGGGTACATGGAAGGACCTGTCACTTCGGCGACTCCGAACGGCACTTTCGGCTCCCGCCCCTGATCGGTCATCCGCCACCTCCGAGTCCCACGGTATGTTCGCCCACCAGTCCCATACTGACCCTGGACTTTTGTCCTAAGCCCTAGGGGGCACTCGCGAAAACACGTCTCTCACGGAGTAATGTCCCACCTGAGAAGACGATCACGAGGAAGGACAGCTCAATGCTCTCCCGCCTGTTTGCCCCCAAGGTGAAGGTCAGCGCCCACTGCGACCTGCCTTGCGGTGTCTACGACCCGGCCCAGGCCCGTATCGAGGCCGAGTCGGTCAAGGCCGTCCAGGAGAAGTTCCAGGCCAACGAGGACCCGCACTTCCGGGCCCGCGCCACGGTCATCAAGGAGCAGCGCGCGGAGCTCGCCAAGCACCACGTCTCGGTGCTGTGGAGCGACTACTTCAAGCCGCCGCACTTCGAGAAGTACCCGGAGCTGCACCAGCTGGTCAACGACGCCCTCAAGGCGCTGTCGGCCGCGAAGGCATCGACGGACCCGGCGACCGGACAGAAGGCGCTGGACTACATCGCCCAGATCGACAAGATCTTCTGGGAGACCAAGAAGGCCTGACCTTCCCGGTCACGTCTTTTTTCACGTAGGCACTTTTCGCGTACGTACGACAGCACCCGGCATCCGCGCGGAACCGGGTGCTGTCGGCGTTCCCGCAGCCCGTTCATGCCGCAACTTCCTCCGCGGACCCCGTCTTCCGGCTGTGGAGGGCCACCATGGCGATCACCGCCGCGGCCAGCAGCGCCAGGGCGAGCAGGGCCGGGAGCAGCACGACCAGCGCGCCCGCGGCCAGGCAGGCCAGGCCGCCGATGATGAAGACCAGGGAGCGGGGGCCGCCGGTGCGGAGGAGGATCGCGGCTGCCGCCAGCAGGAAGATGCCCACTCCTCCGGTGAGCGCCCATGCCACCACGCCATGGAGCGGTTCGGACAGGTCGTAGTGCTCGCTGTCCGCAACCTGGTGGAGCACCTTCTTCATGCCGAGCGCGGTGAGCACGATCCCGGCGACGAGCGGGAGGTGCAGGAAGGTGTACGCGTCGCGGGCCAGGCGGGTGCGGTCGTCGCCTTCCAGGGCGGTCAGGCGGTGTTCGGCGGTGTCGCTGATGTGGCGGAAGTACAGGCGCCACAGGCCGGCCA
Source organism: Streptomyces sp. NPDC005408 (assembly GCF_040606445.1). NCBI lineage: Bacteria > Bacillati > Actinomycetota > Actinomycetes > Kitasatosporales > Streptomycetaceae > Streptomyces > Streptomyces sp. NPDC005408. Next base: position 34,505 of record NZ_JBEXEX010000039.1, read on the forward strand.
CGACCATCAGGCCCGCCGCGGTTCCGGCCAGCACCGGCGTGGAGATGGGGAGGGCGGACACCCCCACTCCGATCGCGACGATCGACTCGCCCAGCGCGATGATCACGATCAGACCGTGCCGTTCGGCGAAGTGGCCCGGTGAGGCGACCCGCCAGCCCGAGGAGCCGGTGACGTAGATGCCGCCGTAGTCGATGACGACCGCGCCGAGCCAAATGAGCACCTGGGTAAGTCCGGTGAAGGCGCTGCCGACCAGGAGCAGCACGAACGGCGGTGCCACTGAGAGCAGCGCGGTGCGTCGCAGCGTGGCATGGAGCGCCTCGTCGCCGGGGCTGGAGATCCAGTACGTGACGAGGTGCAGGATTCGGACCGCGCCGTAACAGAGGACGAACACCAGCGGTGCGTAGAGCCCGCCCGGGAGATCGTCGTAGACCTCGGGCACCGTCAGTGAGACGACCAGCACCACCGCCATCACGGCGACGAGCACGGCGAACATCGCCCCGGAGTCGGCGCGCACGACATTGCCCAGCCACGCGAAGCAGCACCAGCACCACCACAGCAGGGCGAGCACAACCACCCCGCCGAGCAGCCGCAGCAGCGAGGGGTCCGCCGCCATGAGAGCGGTGACCTGCGTGATCGCGTACACGAACACCAAGTCGAAGAACAGCTCGGCAGGCGTCACCCGGTGGCCGCCCTCCGTGGCGATCATCCGGGAACGCTCTCTACCTGTTGGCACAGCCTCTCCCCCTCCGGCACCCAGCACTGGTCGGCTGATTCCGCGCGGAACGATACCGACCATGCGCGGCCGAAACCGTTCATCATCCGTCCAGAGCCCGCCGGATGTTCGCCCTCACCACATCCAGATCCCGCAGCACCGCCGCATACTTCGCCTTGTTCCGTTCGACGTCGGCGCGCTGGATCGCCGCGCGGGCCTCCCACCACACGCGCACCGTGTCGTGCTTCCGCTTGCACTCGACATCGGCGGTCGCCGTGGCCAACTCCCTGGCCGTACGGGTCGTATTGCCGCCGCTGCCCCGCTTCCAGGCCTTGTCCGCGAACGCCTTGTCCGGGCTCCCGTACCGGCCGAGCCCCTTGTCCACGACGCACTGGGACCAGGTGTCCCACGCCCCGCGAATCCGTTCGTCCTTGGGCTCCGTCTTGGCCAGGCTCACCTCGCGTCCGGAGACGTAGGACCACATACTCCTGGAGTCCTTGACGCCGCTGGTCAGTTGCTTGCTCGCCTCGCCGGAGCAGCCGTTCTCCAGGACCTTGCGGCCGCGGATCGTCGTCGCACCGCCGAGGCGGGTGCCATAGAGGACTCCGTACTCCTCCTCGGTCATCGCACGCCCCTTGTGCTCCGGCAGCACGCTCCTCTTCGGATCCCAGCCGTACCCCCAGCGGCGGGCCTTGTCGAGGTCGAGCATCCCGAAGGGGCTGGAGGACACCGTCACCCACACGATCGGCGCCGCCTCGCGCTGCCGGTCCTTCGGGTCCAGCGGGAAGTCGGCGTAGCCGAAGCCCACCATGCAGCGCTGCACCAGACGGTCCTGCGCCCGGTCGAAGCGCTTGTACTCCAGGGTGCTCAGCTCATAGCGGTCCAGGGGCAGTTGGGGGATGTCCGCCCCGGTGGCCGCGAAGGGAGCCTTCGCGTCGTCGGTAAGGAGCCCGCACCCGGTGAGTGCAACGGCGGCGAGCACCAGCAGAGCCCCCCACCGTGCGTGGCGTACGAGCGCGGTCGTCGGGCTCATCGGAGCTCCCGCTCAAGATCGGTCATACGGCAATGATGCAGGCCGCCGCCGACACTCGCCCGGGCCTGTGGAAAACCTTCAGCTCCAGTCCGTCCGATAACCCGGCGGCCGCAGTATCCGCAGTAACTCCTCGTCGCTCGCCCGATGCGTCCGCGTGAGCAACTGCCGCAGCCGATCCTCGTCCGTGCGCACGCCGTGCGCCGTCACGCTGAACACCCGGTCGCCGCGGCGCTGGTAGAGCGCGAGCGAGGGATCGCTGTTGCCGCTCCGGCGCGTGACGACCTCGATGATGCCGTCGCCGATGTCCTTACAGGTGAGGATCTTTGTCGCTCCGCAGCTCGCGCCGTCGACGGCAAGTGCGCCGCCGTCGGACGGCTGGTGCATCCGGTACGTCACCAGGGCCCGCGGGTCCGTGGCGGTGGCGAGAGGCAGGCTGACGCTGAAGCCCGTTTCGTAGGCCTCTCCCGTGGCGCCCTCCCGCGGAGTCCCGTCGGGGACACGGAGTTCGTCCCTGGGCCAGGGCGCGGGACGGGTCAGGTCGGCCAGGTCCCGGCGGTCCTTTGCCCGCTCAAGTCCGGCGTGTACGCGGTGGAACACCGTCCAGCCGCCGGCCGTGACGACGAGCGCGGCCACGACGACCGCGGCGGCACGGCGGGGGCGGGGTATCCGGGCCATGGCGACGATCATGCCAGCCGGCGATCGCCCGCCCCAGTCCGCAACCCGCCCCGGACGGCGCGATCAGGCCAGCGTACGGAAGAAGGCGCGGACGTCCTCCGTGAACAGCTCCGGCTGCTCCAGCGGCAGGAAGTTGCCGCCCCGCTCCAGCTCCGACCAGTACGTGATGTTGTGCTCGCGCTCCGCGAAGCGGCGTACCGCGATGTCGGTGGTGAGCGCGACGGCGACACCCGTGGGGACGGTGCCGCGCTCCTTCGGGGCCCATGCGCCCGGGTCGTGGGCGGCCTCGTAGTAGAGGTTCGCGGAGGATCCGGCGGTGGCGGTGAACCAGTAGAGGCTCACATTGGTGAGCAGGTGATCGCGCCCCACCGCGTCCTCGGGCAGCTCGCTCGCCGCATCCGTCCATTCCTTGAACTTCTCCACGATCCAGGCGAGTTGCCCCACCGGCGAGTCGTGCAGACCGTGCGCCAGAGTGTGCGGGCGGGTCGACTGGATAACGTTGAAGCCCATCATGTCGTCGCGGAAGTTCTGCAGCCTGGCCAGCCGCCCCTGCTCGGCCTCGGTCAGTCCCTCGAAGTCCGCCGGGTTGTCGGAGGGGAAGACGATGAAGCCGTTGGCGTGGATACCGATGACGCGGTCGGGGGCCTGACGTCCCATCTCGGTGGCGATCCAGGCGCCGCCGCCGGTGCCCTGGAGGCCGTAACGCTCGTATCCGAGACGGGACATGAGCTCGGTGTACGCGGCGGCGATCCGGCCGTTGTTCCAGCCGGGGCTGCTGAGAGGGCCCGAGAAACCGACGCCCGGCGTGCTGGCCACGACGACATGGAAGTCGCGGGAGAGCGGGGTCATCACCTCGACGTACTCGACGATCGATGCGGGCCAGTCGTGCATCAACAGCAGCGGCGTCGCGTCCGGGTTCTGCGAGCGCAGGTGCAGGAAGTGGATGTCCTGGCCGTCGATCTCGGTGATGAACTGCGGGAACTCGTTCAGCGCGGCCTCGGCCTTGCGCCAGTCGTAGCCGTCCGCCCAGTACTCGGCCAGGCCCTTGAGGTAGTCGGCGGGGACGCCGCGGCTCCAGCCGGTGCCGGGGACTTCGGCGCCCCAGCGGGTGCGGCGCAGGCGGTCGCGCAGGTCGTCGAGGTCGGCCTGCGGGATCTCGATGCGGAAGGGGCGGACCGCTTCTGTGGTCTCTGCGTGGGCGCCGCTCTTGGCACCGCTGTTGCTGCCGCTGTTCTTGCCGCTGTTGGTGTCCATGAGTAAGACAGTAGAGTCCTATTAGGCACGATTGCTTCCTGAATTACGGGCAGGCTCGACTTCATGCTGGAAACCTCCGCGCGACTGCTGCGCCTGCTGTCCTTGCTCCAGACGGCCCGCGAGTGGCCGGGCGCCGAGCTCGCCGAGCGCCTCGGAGTGAGCGGCCGCACCGTACGCAACGACATCGACCGACTGCGGGAGCTCGGCTATCCCGTGGACGCCGCGCGCGGCCCCGCGGGCGGCTACCGACTGGCCGCGGGCACCGCGATGCCGCCGCTCCTGCTCGACGACGAGGAGGCGGTCGCGGTGACGATCGCGCTGCGTACGGTCGCGCAGGGCGCGCTGTCCGGCATGGAGGAGACCTCGCTGCAGGCGCTGGCCAAGCTGGAGCAGGTGCTGCCCGCGCGGCTGCGCCGCCGGGTGAAGACGCTGCAGACGTACACCGTGCCGGTGCCGCCGGACCGGCCGCAGCCGGCCGTGGACACCGAGGTGCTGACGACGCTGACCGCCGCCTGCCGGGACCATGAGCGGCTGCGCTTCGACTACCGCGACCACAAGGGCTCGGCGACCCGCCGCACGGCGGAGCCGCACCGGGTCGTCAGCTGGGGGCGGCGCTGGTATCTCGTGGCATGGGACGTCGAACGCGGGGACTGGCGGACCTTCCGCGTCGACCGGATCGAGCCACGTACGCCGACGGGGCCGCGCTTCACCCCGCGCGCCCTGCCGAACGGCGGCGATGTGGCGGCGTATGTGGCCCGCAATGTCTCCGCCGCGGCCTGGAGCCATCGCGCCCGTGTCACGGTGCACGCCCCGGCGGATGCCGTCGCGGAGCGCATCAACCCGGCGGTGGGCGTGGTGGAGGCGGTCGATGACACTTCCTGCCTTCTGGACACCGGCGCCGACTCCCTCGACACGCTCGGCGTGTATCTGGGCATGCTGGGCTACGACTTCGACGTCACAGGTCCACCTGAACTGCTGGCTCACCTCAGAGAGCTGGCCCGGCGCTACGGGCGCTCGACGCCCACCCGGTGAACGGGTTCAGGCCGCGGGCGCCTGCAGCAGCGGGCTCTTGTGCCGCAGCAGCCACTGCCGGTACGCGGCCGCGCGCAGCGCCGCCTCCCGGTAGGCGGCCGACAGGTCCGCGTACACCGCCTCGTACAGCTCGTCGCAGTCCCCTGGTCTGCGGAACAGCAGCAGCCGTACGGCAAGCGGGTCGCCGCGCAGCGGTCTGATCGCCATGTCCTCGCGCGGGCCCGAGGTCGGCTGGCAGGGAGCCACCGCCTCGCCGATCGCGATCAGGGATGCGGCCGTGAGGTAATCCCCGTGCAGGACCGGCGGGTTGAGCCCGGCCGCGTTCAGCACCCGGCGCAGCCCGTCCCACTCGCCGTCCACCGTCGGGTCGACCATCCAGCGGTCCTCGGCCAGATCGGCGAGTTCCACGACGGGGGCTGCGGCGGCCGGATGGTCGCGGGCCATGGAGATGAACTGCGGCTCGCGCTCGACCAGTACGCGCGACGACAGGGCCTCCGGCACCAGCAGCGGGCACCCCTCCACCTCGTGCACGAAGGCGACATCGAGCTGGCCGGCAGCGACCATCCTGAGCAGCGCGTTGGCCGAGACGTCCATATGCAGCGCGATGTCGGTGCCGGGCAGCCGCCCGCGTAATCGGCGCATCCAGCCTGCGAGCGCCCGGCTGGCGGTGGAGCCGACGCGCAGCCGGGGTCCGCCCGCGCGGGCGGCGCTTGCCTTCGCCTCGACGACGAGGGCGGCCATGTCGGCAACCAGGGGGCGGGCACGGCTCAGTACGGAACGGCCGAGCGGAGTCGGCCGGCAGCCGGTGCGTTCACGCGTGAAGAGCTCGGCGCCCAAGGAGTTCTCGATCCGGCGCAGTTGGGTCGTCAGCGACGGCTGGCTGACGCCCAGTTGCCGGGCGGCTTTGTGCAGGCTGCCGGTGTCCGCTATGGCACACAGCGCACGGAGGTGCCTCACCTCGAGCTCCATGACCCGAGAGTAAGCCGCGCCTCAACTGTCACACCAGACACCGTTGTCGGTGCACAAGGGACTGACCGGGAGGGACCGACCGGACTGACCGGGACAGGGTGATGGGCTCGTGTTATCGGCAATTGGCATCATCCGCGAGAGGGGCGGGCTCCCCGAAACTCCGTACCGAACACGTTCCATCGAACGAGTAGGAGCCCCCCACATGCGTCACCAGAGCACGTTACTCTCAGCCGCCCTCGGCATCGGCCTCGCCGCCGCCCTCGGCACCGTACCCGCGACCGCGGCGACGACGGCCTCCCCCACGGCCGCCGCCTCCTCGTCCTACACCGCCTACGCAGGCTCGTCGGAGGACGCCAGGGCCACCCAGGCCTTCTTCGACGCCGTCGTGAAGTCGGTCGCCGAGAAGCGCGCCGCGCACCCTGGCGTCAAGGCCGTAACCGTCGTCTACAGCACGAGCAGCGCACCCAGCTTCCGCAGCCAGATAGCCCAGAGCACCCAGATCTGGAACAGCTCCGTCAGCAACGTGAAGCTGCAGGAGGGTTCGGGCGGAGACTTCTCCTACCGCGAGGGCAACGACCCCCGCGGCTCGTACGCCAGCACCGACGGGCACGGGCGCGGCTACATCTTCCTCGACTACGCGCAGAACCAGGAGTACAACTCCACCCGCGTCACCGCCCACGAGACCGGGCATGTGCTCGGCCTGCCGGACCACTACGAGGGCCCGTGCAGCGAGCTGATGTCGGGCGGCGGCCCCGGCACGTCCTGCCAGAACGCCAATCCGGACGCGCAGGAGCGCTCCCGCGTGGACGCCCTGTGGGCGAACGGCCTGGCAGCGGCGATCGCCCGTGTCTCGTGACCATAGGCTGATCGTCTGCTGACCGGATCTCCAGAAACACCGGGGGCGTCCCTCCACGAAAGTGAGGGACGCCCCTCCGCCGCTTCGCGCTTAGGGTGGCCGTATGACGACGAGTCCCAGTGAGCGTCCCGAGACGCTGTACGAGGCCGTGGGCGGTACGGACGCCCTGCGGCGGCTGAGCAACACCTTCTACGAAGCGGTCCTCGCCGATCCGCTGCTCGCCCCCGTCTTCGCCGACTTCACGCCCACCCACATCGAGCATGTCGCGGTCTGGCTCGCCGAGATCTTCGACGGCCCGGCCCGCTTCACCGCCGAGCTGGGCGGCCACCACGCTCTGCTCCACGCCCACCTCGGACTGTCGATCACCGAGGAGCAGCGGCTGCGCTGGATGGAGCTGATGACCGAAGCGGTGGAGAAGGAGCTCCCGGACGACGCGCTGCTGCGCCGGCGGGTGGTGGAGTACTTCGACTGGGGTACGAAGATCGCCCGCCAGGTCTCGGCCGAACCGGTGGGCACGGACCTCGGTGATCCCGGCCCGACCCCGCGCTGGGGCTGGAACGGCAAGCGCTGAGGTCCGGCCGCGCGGTGGGCGGTCGCGGGCATGACGGTTCCGGCATGACGGTGCCGGGCATGCCGGTCAGGGTGTGGCGGTCCCGGTGCCGCTGTCAGGCGCCCACCGGCGTCCGCGTCCCGAACTCCGCGCCCGGCGGCAGCTGCTTCTCTATTCGGCTGAGCGCATCACCGAAGTCGCCCCCGGCGACACCGGATTCGTACGCCGTCCCGCCGTAGTGCAGGGTCAGATTGAGGTCCGCACGGTCCAGCAGGCCGTCCTGCTGCGGCTCCCCGAGCGTCAACAGGCAGCTGAGCGTGGCTTGTTGGACCGTCCCGTCCGAGTGGACGGGCATCGGCATGTCCCACTCCAGTACGCAGGAGGACAGCACCCCGTCCGCGCCCACCGGCTCCAGAGCGGCGAAGGTCGCTCCTTCGTACTCAACACCCCTGATACGCGTGCGCAGTTGGCGCCCGATCGCGGCGATCGTGACCGCTTCCGCGCCCGTGCGGTCGCGGTACCAGCCCGCCCACACTTCCGTCGACTCCGATGACATGGCGCGGACTGTAGCGGTACGCACTCCTCCGCTGAACAGGCGGGATCCCTCAAGGGCTCCCGACGGCGGCGCCGGACTCGCCGCCCGCCTCACCGCCCGCCTCACCGCCGGGCCGCTCGGGCTGCTTCGCGCCCCGGTGCTCGCCGCGGTCGACGTACTCCGGGCATTCGGGATTGTGGCAGGGGCCGGGGCCCCAGAGGGGGACGAATGTCCCGAGGGTCTTGTGGCGCTTCACGACCGTGGTGACAGGCTGTCCGCACGCCGGGCACACATGCTCGGCCTGCGGGTCGTGGAGGATCTCACGTCCTTGGCTGCCCATACCCCCAGGATATGGCGGTATGGGCAGACCGGACAGCTCAGCGCGTACGCCGGGTGACGAACTCCGCCAGGGACAGCAGATCGCCCGCCGCTGCCAGATCCGGGACCGCGCGCGCGAGCTCATGGACGGCCCGGGCCATCCGGTCCGCGGCCTGCAGCTGCGCCCAGTCGCGGCCGCCCGCCCGGTCGACGGCCTCGGCTGCGCGGCGCACCGCCACCGCGTTCATGGGGCCGCGGTAGAGCTCGGCCAGTTCCGCCCCGGCCGGGGTGCCCGAGGTCAGGGCAGCGACCACCGGCAGGGACTTCTTGTGGGCGGCCAGATCAGCGCCGGCCGGTTTGCCAGTACGCTCCGGGTCGCCCCAGATCCCGATCAGATCGTCGATGAGCTGGAAGGCGAGCCCGGCCTCCCGGCCGAAGGCGTCCATGGCGGCGGCCTCCTCGTCGCCGGCGCCCGCGTACAGCGCGCCGAGCGCGCACGCACAGCCCAGCAGGGCGCCGGTCTTGGCGGTCGCCATGGCGAGGCACTCGTCGAGCGAGACCTCGTGCGGCGCACGCTCCTCGAAGGCACAGTCCGCCTGCTGCCCCGCGCACAGCTCGATCACACAGGCGGCGAGCCGCTCCGAGGCGGCGGCCGCAGCGGGGTGGCCGTCCTCGGCGAGCAGCCTCAGCGCGAGAGCGAGCATGGCGTCGCCCGCGATGATCGCGTCCGGGATGCCGAAGACCGTCCAGGCGGTGGGGCGGTGCCTGCGGGTCGGGTCCTCGTCGATGACGTCGTCGTGCAGCAGCGTGAAGTTGTGGGCCAGCTCCACCGCGGTGGCCGCCCGCACCGCGTGCTGCGGTTCCCCGCCGAGCGCCCGGGCCGCGGCCAGCACGAGCGCCGGCCTGATGGCCTTGCCCGCCGAGCCCGCGGCCGGGGTGCCGTCCGCGTGCTCCCAGCCGAAGTGGTACATCGCCACGCGGCGTATGGATCCGGGCAACGACTCGACCGTCGTGCGCAGTTGGGGATTGACGGCGGTACGGGTGCGTTCGAGGAGGGCGACGGCCTCACGGGCCTCGACGGTCTCCGACATGGTCAACGGGGCAGTCCTTTCCGAGCGTTGGACCAGGTGCTCAGGGAACGCGGGGCGAAGCGGCGCGGCCGGGGGCGCGGATGCGGCGCCGCGCCCCCGGCCGGCCGGGTCACCGCCAGCGGCTCACCTCGACGTTCTCCAGGACTCCGAGCGCGTCGGGCACCAGCACGGCCGCCGAGTAGTAGGCCGTGACGAGGTAGGAGATGATCGCCTGCTCGTCGATTCCCATGAAGCGCACGGAGAGACTGGGCTCGATCTCGTCGGGAATGCCGCTCTGCTGCAGCCCGATGACGCCCTGGTCGGCCTCGCCCGTACGCATGCAGATGATCGAGGTGGTCCTGGCCTCCGTGACCGGGATCTTGTTGCAGGGGAAGATCGGAACACCGCGCCAGGCGGGCACATGGTGGCCAGCGACCTCCACGCTGTCGGGGAGCAGACCGCGCCTGCTGCACTCACGCCCGAAGGCGGCGATGGCCCGCGGGTGGGCGAGGAACAGCTTCGATCCGCGCCGCCGCGAGAGCAGTTCGTCCATGTCGTCGGGACTGGGCACACCGTCGTGCGGCTGCAGCCGCTGGCCGTAGTCGCAGTTGTTCAGCAGGCCGAACTCGCGGTTGTTCACCAGCTCGTGCTCCTGGCGCTCACGCAACGCCTCGACCGTGAGCCGCAACTGCTGCTCGGTCTGGTTCATCGGCTGGTTGTAGAGGTCGGCGACGCGGCTGTGAACCTTCAGGACTGTCTGGGCGACGCTCAGTTCGTACTCGCGTGGCGCCGCGTCGTAGTCGACATAGGTGTGCGGGACGACGGCTTCGCCGACATGGCCCGCGGACAGGTCGATCGCCGCCTCGCCGTACTTGTTGGTGCGCTGGTGCGGAATGGACGCCAGCCCGTCGAGATGTGTACGCAGCGAATCCGCGCGCTCCGCGAGGTTCAGCACATCGGCCCGGGTCAGCACGAGCACGGTGCAGGCGGTCGCCGCGCGGGCCGTGTACTCCCAGGGAGCGTCTCCGTCCAGGAGCGCGTGATCGCCGAAGTACGCCCCGTCGGCGAGCACTCCGAGCACCGTCTCGTCCCCGTACGGACCGGTACCGATCTGCTCCACCCGGCCGTGGGCCAGCAAATAGACACGGTCCGCCGCCGCGCCGGAGGCGGCGAGCACCTCACCGGCCGCGAATTCCCGCTGCTCGCAGCGGTTCGCCAGCTCCGCGAAGACCGCGCCGTCGCCGAACTCCCGCAGGGCGGGCAGCTCGGCGAGCTCGGCCGGGATCACGGCCACCCGCTCGCCGGTCTGCACAAAGGTCACGCGTCCGTCGCCGACGGAGTAGCTCAGGCGGCGGTTCACCCGGTAGGTACCGCCCTGTACCTGCACCCACGGCAGCATGCGCAGCAGCCACCGGGAGGTGATCTCCTGCATCTGCGGGGCGGACTTGGTGGTTGTCGCAAGGTTCCGCGCAGCGGCCGTACCGAGACTCTGCTGCGTCGGCGTCTGCTGCTCGCGCACCTCGTCGCCGACAGAACCAACCGAACCAACCGACATAGGACTCCCTCTCGATCATGGATCTGACCTGCGTCGGCCAACCTTTCATTACGGAGAGTCCTCGCACCATTACACAAACGGATGGGACTAGTTCGCCGTCGGTGGGGCAGGTTGGCCGCCTCCTCGGCCTGACCGGATCGGCTCGCACGCCGTACGAACGGATGGTCATTCCGCTGGAGTTGGGGGTAAAAGCGCGGTACGGCACATTTCACGCGCTTCCCCTCACATCCCCAAGGAGACATCGTGTCCCCACCCATGTCCGCGAGCAGTTTCCTCGACACACTGCGCGACGAGGGTCTGACCGTCGTCGAAGTCGGCGAATGGCGCACGCACAACCGCAATCACAAGGGCCCTTGGGGGCCCGTGCACGGCGTGATGATCCACCACACCGTCACCAGAGGCACCGCGAACACCGTCCGCATCTGCCGCGACGGCTACGAGGAGCTGCCAGGTCCGCTGTGCCACGGAGTCATCGCCAAGGACGGCAAGGTCCATCTCGTCGGCTACGGCCGCGCCAACCACGCGGGGCTCGGGGACGACGACGTACTGCGCGCCGTCATCGCGGAGAAGGCACTCCCCCCGGACAACGAGGCGAACACGGACGGAAACCGCCATTTCTACGGCTTCGAGTGCGAGAACCTGGGCGACGGCAAGGACCCCTGGCCGGCGGTCCAGCTGGAGGCGATCGAGCGGGCGGCAGCCGCGATCTGCCGCCACCACGGCTGGACCGCCCGCTCGGTGATCGGCCACCTCGAATGGCAGCCGGGCAAGGTCGACCCCCGGGGCTTCACCATGAACGCCATGCGCGAACGCATCCACGACCGCCTGAAGTGATGTCCCACGTGACAATGGGTGCGTGACCAGGGAAGCGCTCGACCTCACCACAGCCCTGCGGCCGCGACTGCCGTCGCCGCTGCAGCCGGTCGAGGACGAGCGCTTCTCCCGGCACGGGATACAGCTGCTGCTCAAGCGCGACGACCTGATACACCCGGACCTCCCGGGCAACAAGTGGCGCAAACTCGCACCCAACCTTCAGGCGGCCGCGGGCCGCCCGCTGCTGACCTTCGGCGGCGCCTACTCCAACCATCTGCGCGCGACGGCAGCGGCGGGCCGTCTGCTGGGCTTCGAGACGATCGGCGTGGTCCGCGGCGACGAACTGGCCTCCCGGCCGCTGAACCCGTCCCTGTCCCAGTGCGCGGCGGACGGCATGCGCCTGGTGTTCGTCTCCCGCTCGCTGTACCGCCGCAAGTCCGAGCCGGACGCTCTGGTCGCGATCCTCGACGTGGTCGGGGAGCCGGGCGACATCTATGTCGTCCCCGAAGGCGGAAGCAACGCCATCGCGGCCCGCGGCTGCACCGCGCTCGGCCGCGAACTCAAGGGCCAGGCCGACGTCGTGGCCGTCGCCTGCGGCACCGGCGGGACCCTCGCGGGGCTCGCCGCCGGGCTCCGGCCCGATCAGCGCGCCATCGGCTTCCCCGTACTCAAGGGCGGCTTCCTCGGCGAGGAGATACGCACCCTCCAGCGCCAGGCCTTCGGCGCTCCCGCCGGCGACTGGTCCCTCGACGAGCGCTTCCATTTCGGCGGATACGCCCGTACCACTCCCGAACTCACCGCCTTCGCCGACGACTTCGAAGCCCGTCACGATCTTCCGGTTGAGCGCTTCTACGTCGCCAAAATGCTCTACGGCCTGACCTCGCTGGTCACCGAAGGCGCCTTCCCGCGAGGCACCGACCTCGTCGCCGTGATCACCGGTCAGGACTCCTCGCGGTAGGCCGCCGCCTCCTCCAGGTCCAGCCGGCGCAGCAGCGTACGCATCATCTCGTCGTCGATCCGGCGCTGGTCACGCAGTTGTACGAAGACCTCGCGCTCGGCACTGATCATCTCCCCCGACAGCCGCCGGTAGGTGTCGTCCGCCGACTCGCCGGTCAGCTCGTTCACGGCCCCGAGCCGCTCCCAGACGGCGTTACGGCGCCGCTCCAGGACCGTCCGCAGCCGGTCGGCGAGCGGCTGCGGCAGTGCGTTGCGTTCGTCCGCCAGCAGCTCGTCGAGCCTCCGCTCCGCCGCCTGGGATGCCTCGCTCTGGGCCTGCGCCTCGGCCAGCGTCTCGGCGTACGCATCACGCCCCGGCAGCTTCAGTGCCCGGATCAGCGGCGGCAGCGTGAGCCCCTGGATCACCAGCGTCCCGATCACCGTAGTGAAGGTCAGGAACAGCACCAGGTTCCGCGCCGGGAACGGCTCGTCGTCCGCCGTCGCCAGCGGGATCGAGAAGGCGATCGCGAGCGAGACGACGCCGCGCATCCCGGCCCAGCCCACGATCACCGGCGCGGTCCAGTTGGTGTCCGGTTCGCGCTCTCTGATGCGTTTCGACAGGCCGCGCGGAAGGAACGTCGCCGGGAAGACCCAGATGAACCGCACCACCACCACCGCGACGAAGACCCCGACCGCGTACCAGAGCGTTTCGCCGACGCTGTACCCGCCGAGATCCTCGATCACGTACGGCAGCTGCAGCCCGATCAGCGCGAAGACGGACGACTCCAGGATGAACGCGACCATCTTCCAGACCGCCGCCTCCTGCAGCCGGGTCGCGAAGTCGACCTGCCAGGCGCGGTGACCGAGATAGAGCGCGACGACGACCACGGCGAGCACCCCCGACGCGCCGACCCACTCGGCGGCCGCATAGGCGACGAAGGGGATGAGCAGCGAGAGCGTGTTCTGCAGGAGCGCTTCCTTCAGATGCGTACGCATCCAGTGGATCGGCACCATCAGCACCAGCCCGACGCCGATGCCGCCGAGAGACGCCAGCGCGAACTCCGCGATGCCGCCGGCCCAGCTCGCGCCCTCGCCGACGGCCGCGGCGAGCGCCACCTTGTACGCGGTGATCGCGGTCGCGTCGTTCACCAGGGACTCGCCCTGCAGGATCGTCGTGATCCGGTTCGGCAGCCCCAGCCGCCGGGCGATCGCGGTCGCGGCGACGGCGTCCGGCGGCGCGACGACCGCGCCGAGGACCAGGGCCGCGGTCAGCGGCAGATCCGGCACCAGCACATAGGCGAGGTAACCGACAGTGACGGTCGCGAAGAGGACATAGCCGACGGAGAGCAGCGCGACGGGCCGCGCGTTCGCGCGCAGATCGAGATACGAGCTGTCGACCGCGGCGGAGTGCAGAAGCGGCGGCAGGATCAGCGGGAGCACGATGTGCGGGTCGAGCGTGTAGTCCGGCACCCCGGGCACATAGGCGGCGATCAGCCCGGCGGTCACCAGCAGCAGGGGCGCGGGCACCGGTGTCCTGCGGGCCGCCCCGGCGATCGCGGCGCTCACCGCGATCAGCGCGACCAGTGGCAATGCGTCCATCTCGCCGTTTCCTCACGTCCGTACGTACGTCCGCAACCCGCGTCGTAATCTGGCAATCATGAGCGAGTGTCCACACCTGGCCGAACTGCCCCGCCCCCAGCCGGCTCCGCTGAGCGAGACCTGCCTGGAGTGCCTGGCGACCGGCAGCCATCCCGTGCAGTTGCGAATCTGCCTGGTGTGCGGGCATGTGGGGTGCTGCGACTCGTCGCCCCACCGGCATGCGAGCGGGCACTTCAGGGAGACAGGACATCCGATTATGCAGAGCATGGAGCCGGGCGCTCCCTGGCGATGGTGCTCGGTCGACGGTTCGATCGTCTGACGCGTGGGTACGTCAACCCTCCGCCGGTTCCTCGCAATTGGGGCCCGCAGACCTCTAGCCACTGTGTGTACTCATATGCTTACCATGAGTGACAGCCACCGACTGGGGGTCCCGGCGACAGGGCACCATGGATCGCGATAGCGTCGCCGGGCCAGTACCGGCTACGTAGGACTACGTAGCGACGGCTTCGGGATCTCCCCTCCCGTAGCCCCGTTGAGCTTGTGCCACCTTGGAGGTGAGGGTGTCCCAGATCGCAGGCGAGCCCGCGACCCAGGACTTCGTGGAAGTCCGGCTGCCCGCTGCGGGTGCCTACCTGTCCGTGCTGCGTACGGCCACGGCCGGTCTCGCGGCGCGCTTGGACTTCACCCTCGACGAGATCGAGGATCTGCGGATCGCAGTCGACGAGGCATGCGCGATCCTGCTCCAGCAGGCCGTTCCCGGTTCTGTCCTCAGCTGTGTGTTCCGGCTGGTCGACGACTCGCTCGAGGTCACGGTCTCGGCGCCGACGACCGACGGACGCGCACCGGAGCGTGACACCTTCGCCTGGACGGTGCTCTCAGCGCTGGCGGGCAAGGTCGACTCGACGGTCGCCGATGACCGTACGGTCTCCATCAGCCTGTACAAACAGCGCGGCGCGGGACCCGGGCCGGCGTGAGGAACGGGGAGGGTCCGGTGCGGAACGAGCCACCCGCGGTGACGGGCTTCCCGGAGCAAGAGGCGCGGCCGCACCCGGAGGACGGACTGGACGGCCGGACGGCCGCGGCTGAGCAGGCGCAGGTTGGGGGTACCTCCCAGGCGAAGCTCTGGGGGAGGGCGGACCGTATGAGCGAGCACGTGAACGAGCAGCAGCACCACGATCCACATGACCGCAGCGGGGCGCGGGCGATGTTCATCGAGCTGAGCAAGCTGCCCGACGGCTCGCAGGAGCGTGCGGAGCTGCGCAACCAGCTGGTGCGGATGCATCTGCCGCTGGTCGAGCACCTGGCCCGGCGCTTCCGCAATCGTGGCGAGCCGCTGGACGATCTGACGCAGGTCGCGACGATCGGCCTGATCAAGTCGGTGGACCGGTTCGACCCGGAGCGCGGTGTCGAGTTCTCGACCTACGCGACACCGACGGTGGTCGGCGAGATCAAACGCCACTTCCGCGACAAGGGGTGGGCGGTACGGGTGCCGCGCCGTCTCCAGGAACTGCGGCTCGCCCTGACAACGGCGACGGCGGAACTGTCCCAGCAGCACGGCCGCTCCCCGACGGTCCACGAGCTTGCCGAACGCCTGGGCATCTCGGAGGAAGAGGTCCTGGAGGGCCTGGAGTCGGCGAACGCGTACTCCACGCTGTCCCTGGACGTCCCGGACACGGACGACGAGTCCCCTGCGGTGGCGGACACGCTGGGCGCGGAGGACGAGGCGCTGGAGGGCGTGGAGTACCGGGAGTCCCTGAAGCCGCTGCTCGAGGATCTCCCACCGCGGGAGAAGCGGATCCTGCTCCTTCGTTTCTTCGGGAACATGACCCAGTCGCAGATCGCGCAGGAGGTGGGCATCTCCCAGATGCACGTCTCCCGCCTGCTGGCCAGAACGCTGGCCCAGCTCCGGGAGAAGCTCCTGGTGGAGGAGTAGCAGCACTCCCCGGCGCCCCACGTGGCGGCGCGGCCCGCACCCGGGCTCCGCCGCGACGTCCGGCGCTTCGTCGGCCGAGGGGGATCTGCGCGGCGATTCGTTCCATGACGCAGCAGCAGACCGGCCTCGTCGGCCACCGCGACACCGTTCGACGCCGCACTCGCCGCCGTCCTGCTGTTCACCGTCACCAGCAGGGTGATCAGCCCGCAGTACCTGGTCTGACTGATCGGCCGCCGCGGCCTGTCTCACCTCCCGGCACACCACGCAGCGCCCGGTGGCGTTCCTGCTGCCACGTTCGGCGCGAGCGGTGCGACCGACCGGCCGGCCGAGGTCTGAACACGCGAGAGCCCGGCATCCCGATGATCTCGGGGTGCCGGGCTCTCGTGTGGAAAACGCCCGCGTTGCCGCTACGCGTCGCGCGTCGGGGCGCGGATTCCCAGGGCGTTCGTCGTCGTCTGGCTGACCAGCAGCACCAGGCCCGTCACCGCGATCGCCGCCAGCGCGATGCCCACCGGGATCAGCCCGCCCGACGCGCGCAGCAGGGTCCAGGACGGGATCAGGGCCATCAGGTGCGTGATGATCGCCGGGCCCCGGCTCCAGCTGCGCCGCAGCAGCAGACCCCTCGCCGCGATCAGCGGAATCGCGCCGAGTGCGATCAATGTCACTCCGCCCATCTCCGCCTGCGACGGACTGTCCGGCCGGCCCAGCAGCCCCTGCACGAGCATGTAGAGGCCGCCGGCGACCAGTGCCAGCCCTTCCAGGCCGGACACCGCGGCCGCGGCGGTCAGGCGGGCGGGACGGGGGGTCTGGTCAGTGCTCATTCCAGCAGGGTAGCCGTCGTGCGAAGCCCTGGGCTGGGCCAGGTACACACCACTGGGTACGCTGCTGCGCATGCGCGCACTTCTCGTGGTCAATCCGGCAGCAACCACCACCAGTGCCCGCACCCGTGACGTGCTCATCCACGCCCTCGCCAGCGAGATGAAGCTGGAAGCCGTCACCACCGAGTACCGGGGACACGCCCGCGACCTCGGCCGCCGGGCCGCAGATTCCGACGACATCGAGCTCGTCGTCGCCCTCGGCGGCGACGGCACCGTCAACGAGGTCGTCAACGGTCTGCTCCACAACGGCCCCGACCCCGACCACCTCCCCCGCCTCGCCGTCGTCCCCGGCGGCTCGACCAATGTCTTCGCCCGGGCCCTCGGCCTGCCGAACGACGCCGTCGAGGCGACCGGCGCGATCCTGGACGCGCTGCGCGACCAGACCGAACGGACGGTCGGCCTGGGCATCGCAGCCGGTACCCCGGGCACCGAGGACGAGTCTGTTCCACCCCGCTGGTTCACCTTCTGCGCCGGACTCGGTTTCGACGCGAGCGTCATCGGCCGGGTCGAACAGCAGCGGGAGCGCGGCAAGCGCTCCACGCACGCCCTCTACATGCGCCAGGTGGTACGCCAGTTTCTGGACGAGCCCCACCGCCGGCACGGCCCGATCACTCTCGAGCGCCCCGGCGAGGACCCGGTCAGCGATCTCGCGCTGTCCATAATCTGCAACACCTCCCCCTGGACCTACCTGGGCAATCGCCCGGTGTACGCATCCCCCGAGGCCTCCTTCGACACCGCCCTGGACGTCGTCGCGCTGTCCAAGCTGTCGACCCCCGCCGTGGCTCGTTACGCGACCCAGCTGCTCACCTCCACGCCCGAGCGCGGACCACGCGGCAAGCACGCGGTCACTCTCCATGACCTGACCGACTTCACCTTGAATTCAAAGGTCCCGCTCCCGTTCCAGATGGACGGTGACCACCTGGGACTGCGTACCAGCGTGACGTTCACAGGCGTACGCCGTGCACTGCGTGTGATTGTGTGAGCGGAAGGGCCGGAAGTCCTTTATCTCGAACGTACGGACTGGACTCCACCCCATAGAAGTACGGCTGTGACCTAGTCGACACCGAGGAATCAAAAAAAAGTTTCCGGAAGGGGTTGTATCCGCCGCCGAGGTTTGCGAATCTCTACATGGCGATCGGGACGGCCCGCAACATCGGCCCCACAGACCGCCAGAACCCCTCCTCAAAACCTCAGGACCACGCCAGTGCAACTGGCAGTCGGCCCTTCCGTTGCGGGGGGATTCGTGAAAGCGTTCACATTCACAAGCAACCCGCATGTAATACCAAGGAGAGGTAGCAGCCATGGACTGGCGTCACAACGCCGTTTGCCGCGAGGAAGACCCGGAGCTCTTCTTCCCCATCGGCAACACTGGTCCTGCGCTGCTGCAGATCGAGGAAGCCAAGGCCGTCTGCCGTCGCTGCCCCGTCATGGAGCAGTGCCTGCAGTGGGCGCTCGAGTCCGGCCAGGACTCCGGCGTCTGGGGTGGCCTCAGCGAGGACGAGCGCCGCGCGATGAAGCGTCGTGCCGCTCGCAACCGGGCGCGTAACGCCAGCGCCTGACGCCCCTGATACGAGCCTGAGCTCTGGCGGCGCGTACAGAGAGTACGCACTCACCGCCCCCGAGCCGCAGCGCGCAGTGCCCCCGATGCGCATCGCAAATCGCAGCGTGAGCAAATACAAGCTTCGAGCCCCGGACCGTTCCATACGGTCCGGGGCTCATCGCTGTCACCAACTCGCTTATTTATCGCCCTGGACCGGGATGTCGAGCACCACCCGCGTGCCCCGGCCCGGCTCCGGCACCCGCACCATGTCGAAGCCGCCGCCCAACTCCCCTTCCACCAGGGTCCGTACGATCTGCAGACCCAGATTTCCGGCCCGCTGCGCGTCGAAACCCTCGGGCAGTCCGCAGCCGTCGTCCTGCACGGTGATCAGCAGCCGGCCATCGGTGCGCTGATCACTTCGTACGGCCGAGACCTCGACCGAGCCGCGCTCGCCCTGCGCGAAGGCGTGTTCCAGCGCGTTCTGCAGCACCTCGGTCAGGACCATCGACAGCGGGGTTGCGACCTCGGCGTCGAGAATGCCGAAGCGGCCCGTGCGGCGGCAGTCGACCTTGCCCGGGGAGATCTCCGCGACCATCGCGATGACGCGGTCGGCGATCTCGTCGAACTCGACACGCTCGTCCAGGTTCTGGGAGAGCGTCTCGTGCACGATCGCGATCGAACCTACGCGCCGCACCGCCTCGTTGAGCGCCTCGCGGCCGCGTACGGAATCCATCCGCCGGGCCTGCAGCCGCAGCAGCGCTGCCACCGTCTGGAGGTTGTTCTTCACTCGGTGATGGATCTCCCGGATGGTCGCGTCCTTGGTGATCAACTCGCGCTCGCGGCGGCGCAGTTCGGTGACGTCGCGCAGCAGTACGAGGGAGCCGATGTGGGTGCCCTTGGGCTTGAGCGGGATGGTGCGCAGCTGGATGACGCCGTCGTTGCCCTCGACCTCTGTCTCGCGGGGCGCATAGCCGCTGACGAGTTTGACCAGGGCCTCGTCGACCGGGCCGCGGGACGGGGCGAGTTCGGCGGTGGTCTGGCCGAGGTGGTGTCCGACGAGGTCGGACGCGAGGCCGAGGCGGTGGTACGCGGAGAGGCCGTTGGGGCTCGCGTACTGGACCACACCGTCGGCGTCGAGCCGGATGAGTCCGTCGCCGACGCGCGGGGAGGCGTCCATGTCGACCTGCTGGCCGGGGAAGGGGAAGGAGCCCGCGGCGATCATCTGGGCGAGGTCGGATGCGGACTGGAGATAGGTGAGCTCCAGCCGTGACGGGGTCCGTACGGTCAGCAGATTCGTATTGCGGGCGATGACGCCGAGGACGCGGCCGTCGCGGCGTACGGGGATGGACTCGACCCGTACCGGAACCTCCTCGCGCCACTCCGGGTCTCCCTCGCGCACGATCCGACCCTCGTCGAGCGCGGCGTCGAGCAGCGGGCGCCGGCCGCGGGGAACGAGATGGCCGACCATGTCGTCCTGATAGGACGTGGGGCCGGTGTTGGGCCGCATCTGGGCCACGGAGACATAGCGGGTGCCGTCGCGTGTGGGGACCCACAGGACGAGGTCGGCAAAGGAGAGGTCGGAGAGCAGCTGCCACTCCGAGACCAGCAGATGGAGCCACTCGAGGTCGGATTCACTGAGGGCTGTGTGCTGGCGTACGAGGTCGTTCATGGAGGGCACATCAGCGAGCGTACCTGCGGTGTGAACCGGTCGAGTTGCCCGCCCGTGCTGGAGGATGGGGCACGAACTATGCTCTGCAGATGGATGGACAGCGAAGAATGGTCTAGTCCACAATGAATCACTAGAGCCTCCGCCCTCCCCGCACAGGAGGGTGGACCGAGGTCCCCGGCGCTCTCTGCCCTGACTGCGTCGAGACCTCTCACACGGCCGCGCGGGACCGCACACCTGCCGGCCGGAGCAACTCCGGGCTGCGGTGCCGGACGGGCTGAGGGTCCCGTCAGGCGCCGCGGCCCGCGGGTGCCACCACTTTCTGCGCCCCTCCCACAGCCCGGCCGCCCAGACCCGGGCAAGGCCTCAGGTCGCGGCTCAGGGCCACGCGCGCATCGACAGTTCGGCCAGCGCCTCCAGCTCCTTTGCCGTCGCGCCGTCGCGCGCCTGCTGGGACATTCCCTGCATCACGGCTCCGGCGAAGCGCGCCAGGGCCGTGGCATCGGTGTCCGGCGGGAGCTGGCCCCACGCGATGTCCGCGCGGATACGGCTCTCGAACGAGGCAAGGATGCCGTTACGGCGCTCGCGCAGGGCGGCCGCAACCTCCGGGGTCGTGCAGTTGATCGCCGAGCTGATCATGAGGCAGCCGCGGGGGTGAGCCGGGTCGGTGTACTCGCTCGCCGCCTCGCGCAGTAGCCGTCCGATGCCCGCGCGGGCGGTGGGTCCGCCGTCGATGGCGCGAGGGCCGAACGAGCCGTACTTCCCGGCGTACAGCTCCACGACCTCGTCGAAGAGTGCCTTCTTGTCGCCGAAGGCGGCGTACAGGCTGGGCGCGCCGATACCCATGAGGCGGGTCAGATCGGCGACTGACGTCGCCTCGTAACCGTGCTCCCAGAAGGCCATCGTCGCCTGTTCGAGGGCCGCTTCGCGGTCGAAGGAGCGGGGGCGGCCGCGCTGTTTCGTCGCCATGAGCTCATTTTATAGCGGCCGCTAGATAATCTGCTACGGTCATTTCTGTAGCGACCACTAGAGAAAAGGGGGGCGCAGCCATGGGCGCGCTCGTGGGGAAGACGGCGCTGGTGACGGGTGCCAGCCGGGGTATCGGTCGGGCCATCGCGGAACGGCTGGGGCGGGACGGGGCGAGAGTCGCCGTGCACTACGGCAGCAACGAGGCGGCCGCGAAGGAAACGGTCGCGGCGATCGAGGCGGCGGGCGGGACCGCGTTCGCCCTCCGGCAGGAGCTGGGGGTGCCGGGGGACGCGGCTTCCCTGTGGGCACAGTTCGACCGGCTGGCGGAGGGCGGCGGGCTCGACGTTCTGGTCAACAACGCGGGCATCGCGCCGATGCTGCGGATCGAGGAGACCGAGGAGGCCGACTTCGACCGGATCCACGCACTCAACGCCCGCGCGCCGTTCTTCATCGTGAAGCACGGGCTGGAGCGGCTGCGGGACGGCGGCCGGATCATCAACGTCACCGCGGCGACGCGGATCGCGCTGCCCAACATCGCGGCAACTGTGATGAGCAAGGGCGCGCTGAACACGCTCACGCGCGCGCTGGCGCTGCAGCTCGCGCCCCGCGGGATCACGGTCAACGCGCTCGCGCCGGGCGTCACCGAGACCGACCTGACGCCCTGGCTGGCGGATTCGCACGGGCGGGAGTTCGGCGAGAACTTCTCGGCGTTCGGACGCGTCGGGACGGTGGAGGACATCGCGGAAGTGGCGGGCTTCCTGGCGTCCGACGGGGCCCGCTGGATCACGGGCCAGGAGATCGACGCGACGGGCGGGGCACTGCTGGGCTTCTGACGCCACCCGGCGCCTCAATCGCCGGACGGGCCACAGGGGAGCCCGTCCGGCGATTACGCACACGCCCGAAGGGCGTGCTCAGCGCGTCTCTGTGACCTTTGCCAGGGCCCTCGGTGCATCCGGGTCCTGGCCGCGCGCGATCGTCACCTCGTACGCCAGCAGCTGCAACGGCAGGATCTCCAGAATTGGCTGGAGTTCCTCCGGGACGCCTTCCGTCGGCAGGACGAAGCCCGCCGACGCCGCCTCGACCTGGGGGGTCGGGCCCACCACCACCAGGTCGGCGCCGCGGCCGCGGAGGCGGTCGAGGACCGGCTGGAGTGCCTCGCCGCCCTTGCCGTCCGGGACCACCGCGATGACCGGTGAGATGTTGTCGACCATCGCAAGCGGACCGTGCAGCAGATCCGCGCCGGAGTACGACAGGGCCGGGATGTAGCTCGTCTCCATCAGCTTCAGGGCGGCCTCCTTCGCCGTGGGGTAGCCGTATCCCCGCGACGTGATCACCATCCGCTCGGCGAAGCGGTAGCGGGAGGCCAGCTGCCGTACTTCCTCCCTGCGGGACAGGACCTGCGCGGCCAGGTCGGGAAGGATCTTCGCCGCCGCCCCGTCACCGCCCCGCAAGCCCTCCACGAGGAGATAGAGCGCGAGCAGCGACGCCGTGTACGTCTTCGTCGCCGGGAGCGCCTTCTCGGGGCCCGCGAGGATGTCGATGTGGAACTCGGAGACCGCCGCCAGCGGGGAGTCCGGGTTGTTCGTGACCGCGAGCGTGATCGCGCCCGCCTCGCGTGCCGCCTTCGTCGAGGCAACCAGGTCCGGTGAACCCCCGGACTGGCTGACCGTGATGACCAGAACGTCCGTCAGGTCGGGCCGCGCGCCGTACGCCGTCGTCGTGGACATGGAGGTCAGCCCGCACGGCAGACCCAGCTGGATCTCGAGCAGATACTTCGCGTACAGCGCGGCATTGTCGGACGTGCCGCGCGCGGTCAGCAGCACGAAGCGCGGGGTGCGCGCCGCGATCGCCGTCGCCACCTCGCGGATCCTCGGCGCCCCCTCCTCCAGGATGCGCCGCAGCATCGCAGGCTGCTCCGCCATCTCCGCGGCCATGATTCCGCCCGGCTGTTCGGACATGCGAGGTGCCTCCATGTGGCATTCCTTGCGCCGGGACGGACAGGCCGGCCCGGCACCGCACGGTCCGCGTCGGTCAGGCCCCGGCGCCCTTGCCGGTGAAGACCTCCGCGGCGGCCCGTCCGCAGACGCGGGCGGCGCCATGGGTCGCGATGTGCAGGGCCCCCCTTGGCTCCGCCCGGTCCAGCCCCATCTCCACAACGACCGTGTCGGGCCGGGCGGCGACCAGGGCGTCCAGGGCGTCCGCCATCCAGGGGTGGCGGTGAACGTCGCGCACTACAGCGACGATCCTACGGTCCCCCGCAACTCCCAGCACATTTGCCACCAGAGGTGACACATCGGTCGTGGCGGCGTACGTGTCTGTCGTCGTGCCCGGCAGGATCGCGGCCAGCTCCGCCGCCATGCCCCACGGAGTCTCGTCCCCGACGGCGATGTTCGCGACGGGGGTGAGTGCGGCGACGTAGGGGGCGCTCGTGAGGGGTACGAAGGGCTCCCTCGCCGTCACCTGTACGGCCCGCCGCGCGGCGACAAGACCGATGTCGGTCGGTCCGGTGTCGGTGCCGGGCGCGCTCCCCTCCTGTGAAGCCGCGCCCGGCTCCGCTGCAACCCCCCTGGCCCGTCGCGTCCAGTCGGCGAGCGTGCGTACCCGCGCGGCCGCGTCGGCCAGTCGCTCCTCGGGCAGTTCGCCGTCCCGTACCGCTGTGACCAGCGCGTCGCGCAGTCTCAGTACGGTCTCCTCGTCGGCCAGGCCGCCGCCGACGCAGATCGCGTCGGCTCCCGCGGCGATCGCGAGGACGGAGCCGCGCTCGATGCCGTACGCCGCCGAGATGGCCTGCATCTCCATGCCGTCGGTGACGATCAGGCCCTGGTAGCCCAGCTCTTCGCGCAGCAGACCGGTGAGGATCTGCGGGCTCAGCGTCGCCGGGCGGTTCGGGTCGAGCGCGGGAAGCAGGATATGCGCGCTCATCACCGCTTTGGAACCCGCCGCGATCGCGGCGCGGAAAGGCACCAGTTCACGGGCGTGCAGCGTGTCGAGATCCGCATCGATCCGGGGCAGCGCGTGGTGCGAGTCCACGTTGGTGTCGCCGTGTCCGGGGAAGTGCTTGGTGCAGGCGGCGACTCCGGCGGCCTGGAGGCCTTCGATGTACGCGACGGTGTGGCGTGCGGCAAGCGCGGTGTCGGCGCCGAAGGAGCGTACGCCGATGACCGGGTTGTCCGGATTCGAGTTGATGTCGGCGGACGGCGCCCAGTTGAGGTCGACCCCGCATTCGGCGAGCCGGCGGCCGAGCTCCCGGGCGACGGCCCGGGTGAGGTCGGTGTCGTCCACCGTGCCCAGCGCGTAGTTGCCGGGGAAGGAGGACCCTGTGCGTACCTCCAGGCGGGTGACATCTCCGCCCTCCTCGTCGATCGCGACGAGGACGTCGTCCCGCTCGGCCCGCAACTGCGCGGTGAGCGCGGCCAGTTGACCGGGGGAGACGATATTGCGGCCGAACAGGCCGACGGCCGAGAGGCCTTCGCCGATCCGGCGCAGCAGCCATTCCGGTGCGGTGGTTCCGAGGAAACCCGGCTGGAGGACGGCGAGGGCGTCGCGCGTCAGGGTGTCTGTACTGCGTACGAGAGTTGTCATGTGGACGGCGTCATCCCTTCACTGCGCCGGCCGTCAGACCCGCGGCCATCTTGCGCTGGACGAGGAGGAAGAGGATCACGATGGGGATGGCCATCATCGTGGCGCCCGCCATCATCGGGGCGTACTCGGTGCCGTTCTTGGTGGTGAAGTTGCCCAGCCACACGGTGGCCGTCTGGTTCTGCTGGCTCATCAGCATCAGTGCGTACAGATACTCGTTCCAGGCCTGGATGAAGCCGTAGACCGAGGTGGCGACCATGCCCGGGGCGAGCAGCGGGAAGACCACGCGGATGAAGGCGCCGGTGCGGGTGCAGCCGTCGACCATCGCCGCCTCCTCCAGCTCCCTGGGGATGTTGACGATGAATCCGCGCAGCGTCCAGACCGTGAAGGGCAGGATGAAGGTCAGGTACGTGATGATCAGGCCCGTGAGCTTGTCGTACTGACCGAGGTCGTTCAGCAGCAGGAAGACCGGGATGATCATGGCGACCAGCGGGATCATCTGGACCGCGAGGATGCCGACGATCACGATCTTGCGGCCACGGAAGGCGAAGCGGGATATCGCGAGCGCGGCGAGCATGCCGACCGCGATGCCGATGACGACCACGACGAGCGAGACGGTCAGGCTGCGTCCGACCGGTCCCCAGAAGTCGGCGATGTCCAGGGCCCGCTTGAAGTTCTCCGTCGTGAAGACGTTGGGGAAGAAGTGCGGGTCGGGGTCGATCGCGTCCTTGGCGGGCTTGAACGCCGTGTTGAGCATCCAGTAGACGGGAAAGCCCGCGGTGACGAAGACCAGGAGGCCGAGCAGATTCCAGCCGAGCTTGCTCTTCCTGGGACGGCGGGTGGCGGCGGGAGCCGCGGCGGTCGAAGTCACTCCACCTCTCCGATCTTGAGCATCTGGCGCATGTAGACCGCGACCACACCGAGCAGCAGGATCACCGTGACAAGCGCGATCGCCGAGCCGGTGCCGTAGTCGTTGACGACGAAGGCCTTGTCGTACGAGTACGTGGTGAGCAGCTGGAACTCCGCCTCGGGATGGCCGTTGCGCATCACGAAGACCTGCGGGAAGACGCCCATGTCCCAGATCACCGAGAGCGTCGTCAGCATCACGATGATGGGCTTGAGGATCGGCAGGGTGACGAAGCGGAACACGCCCCAGGCGCCCGCGCCGTCGAGCCGGGCGGCCTCTTCGAGCTCCTTGGGCACCTGGGTGAGACCGGCGCTGAGTGTGATCACCACGAAGGGCACGGCGCCCCAGACCACCAGCAGGATGATCACGGTGAGGCCCTGGGGGCCGCTGGCGAACCAGTTGTGGCCGATCATGTCGACCCCGGGCAGCCTGGAGAGCAGCCAGTTGAGTACGCCGTAGTCGGCGTCGAAGAGCCATTTGAAGATCGCGGTGGCGACGATGATGGGCATGCCCCAGCTCGCCACGAGCGCGATGTTGATCAGGGTCTTCACCCAGCCGGAGACACGCTGCAGCAACAGCGCGACCAGCATGCCGATGACCATGGTCAGCACCACGGCGCTGAAGGCGAAGACCGCGGTCCGTATGACGACGGTCCAGAACTCGCTGTCCCCGAGGATCTTGGAGAAGTTGCCGAAGCCGACCGACTCCGGGTCCTTGAAGCCCCACAGCTGGGGCTGGCCGAACTTCTGGAAGGAGAGGGTGACCAGCCGTACGAGCGGATAGCCGAGGACGAGCAGAAGGATGAGCAGGCAGGGTGCGAGCAGTAGCCAGGGCACTCCTGCCCCGCCTGCTGTCGGCTTTCTGCCGGGCTTCGCCGGGGCGGCTGCGCCGGTCCCCGGTGGTGGTGATTGCCGCGTCGGCGGCACCGTGGCGGTGGTTGTCTCTGCGGCACTCATCCCGTGCTCCTCAGCAGTCCCTCTCCCGGTACTGGCGGCAGGGCCCCGTCGTCGCGACGGGGCCCTGCCCATAGGTCACTTGGTGTTGATGACCTTGTCGATCGCGGCGTCCGCGGCCTTCGCGGCGTCCGCTACCGACTTCTTGCCGGTGCCGATCTGCTGCAGCATGGTCTTGAGGGTCTGGGCCTTCTCGACCTGACCCCAGCCCGGTGCCATCGGCACGAACCAGTTGGACTCGGCGGCGGTGGCCGGGACCACCGTCTTCGGGTCGTTCTTCAGGGTCGCCAGGTCGGTCTTGTTGTTGGGCAGGTTGCCCTTGGCGAGCAGACCCTTCTGGCCCTGGGCGCCGGTGAAGGCGTTGATCCACTCGGCCGCGACGTCCTGCGCCTTTGACTTGACCGGGACGGCCAGGTCGGAGCCGCCGAGGAAGACCGGGAGGGCCTTGCCGCTCGGGCCGGGCATCACGAAGTTCTCGAGCTTGTCGGCGAGCTTGCCGACCTTGTCGTTCTTCGGGTCGGCGGCGGTGCCACCCTCCCAGGCCGCGCTGAAGATGGTCGCGGACTTGCCCTGGCCGAAGACGACCGGGCGGTCGGACTCGTCCTTCGTCTTGTCGCCGTGCATGTACTTGTCGAGGATCGACTTGTACTCATTGAGGCCCTTGAGGGACTCGGGCGAGGAGAGGTTGGCCTTCCACGAGTCGCCGTCCTTCTTGGCGATGGAGCCACCGGCGTCGTATACGAAGGACATCGCCGCGTACCAGTCCGGCGAAGGCTGGTACCAGGCGCTGAACTTGCCGCCCTTCTTCTCCTGGATCTTGTCCAGGGCGGCGGTGAGTTCCGCGTACGTCTTCGGGGCGGCCTTCACGCCGACCTCTGTGGCGATGTCCTTGCGCCAGGTGCCGACACGGCCACCGGCGTAGTACGGGACGCCGTAGGTCTTGCCGTCGTACGTGACGGACTCCTTGAGACCGTCAAGCCACGCGTCCGACTGCTCGAACTTCTTCGAGTCGACCTCGGCGAAGGCGCCCTTGGTCATGTAGCCGAGCATCTCGGTGTTGCCCATCTCGACCACGTCCGGAGCCTTGTCCGTGGCGAGTACGGCGTCGAGCTTGGCGTTCTTGTCCGGCCAGCCGTAGTACTCGTGCTTGATCTTGATGCCCGGGTGCTTCTTGACGACCGCGTCGTCGGCAGCCTTGACCAGATCCGGCCAGTTGTTCTGCGCGTCGACCGTCAGCCAGACGGTCAGTTCCTTGGCGTCGCCGCCGGCAGCCTTGTCCCCGCCCTTGTCCGAATCGCCACAGGCCGCCAGGCCGATCATCATGCCCGCGACGCCTACCGCCGCGATGAGCTTGCGCTTCACGCCACCCTCCTCAGGGATGCCTGCAACCCCCCGCCCACCGCGAAGACATACGACGAGTACTGCTCGTGGGGCTGGGACCTGGTCTTTAATGGTTTAGACCAGTACCCGGAGCTTGGCCTAGACCTTTAGGGGTGTCAAGGGTGTATAAGAAGGGCTGTCGCGTCCGTTATCGGACCGACACCTGAGGGAGGGCGACGACCCGTGACCCGACCGTGCCACCATGTGAGCCGCAACAGACGGAGGAGCCGGTGACGGCAGCAGCGCAGGAGTCGGGAAGGCGGGCCATGACCACGGACGGGGGCGGCACCGAAGCCGAGGGCGGGGCAGTGACCCGTACCGCGCGCGTGCCCAAGTACTACCGGCTCAAGCGCCACTTGCTCGATATGACCGAAACGCTTCCGCCCGGCACGCCCGTGCCGCCGGAGCGCACACTCGCGGCCGAGTTCGACACCTCGCGCACGACGGTGCGCCAGGCGCTGCAGGAACTGGTCGTCGAGGGCCGCCTCGAGCGCATCCAGGGCAAGGGCACCTTCGTGGCCAAGCCCAAGGTCTCGCAGGCCCTCCAGCTCACCTCGTACACCGAGGACATGCGGGCCCAGGGCCTTGAGCCCACCTCGCAGCTGCTGGACATCGGCTATGTCACGGCCGACGACACGCTGGCGGGACTGCTGGACATCTCGACCGGTGGGCGGGTGCTGCGGATCGAGCGGCTGCGGCTCGCGAGCGGCGAGCCGATGGCGATCGAGACCACGCACCTGTCGGCCAAGCGCTTCCCGGCGCTGCGCCGCAGCCTGGTGAAGTACACCTCGCTCTACACGGCGCTGGCGGAGGTGTACGACGTCCATCTGGCCGAGGCCGAAGAAACGATCGAGACCTCACTGGCCACCCCGCGCGAGGCCGGTCTTCTCGGCACGGACGTGGGCCTGCCGATGCTGATGCTCTCGCGCCACTCCCTGGACGCCCAGGGCGAGCCGGTGGAGTGGGTGCGCTCGGTGTACCGCGGCGACCGGTACAAGTTCGTCGCGCGGCTCAAGCGGCCGCAGGACTGAGTCGCGCACGTGGTGTAGCGCGGGTCACCTTCCTGCTCTACGGTCCTCCCGTCATCGCAAAGCGACGGGAGGACGACCCGGTGCGCTCAGTGCTGCCGCCCGCCAAGTCCACGTGTCGCGCATGCGCGTTCACTCGATCCGGCGGTCCTGTGCCGCCCCGGCGGGAATTCGAGCGGATGCGGACGGACCGCCAGGAGTCGGACCCCCGGGCGGGTTTGCGCTGCTGCCGAACCTTCAACCGTTGCCGTACCGATATGCGGACAGGGGATGACGCTGCGCACACCCTCGCCTAGATTTCCTGCGCATTGCAACCGGTGATGCGTGAGGGGACGGAGCCGCCGTATGTCAGATGTGACGGAAGTGACGGACGAGAAACCACCAGTGATCACGCCCCTGCGCGTGGTCGTCGCCCTCTGCCTCATCGCGCCGTTCGTCGCGATGCTCTGGGTCGGCTCGTACGCGAAGACCGAGCCGACGTTCATCGGCATCCCGTTCTTCTACTGGTACCAAATGCTCTGGGTGCTGATCTCCACCGCGCTCACCGTGATCGCTTACAAGCTGTGGCAGCGCGACCAGCGCGCCCGCAAGGGGGGTGCGTCGAAGTGAACGACGGCGTGAACGGCGTCGCACTCGCCGTCTTCATCTTCTTCTTCCTGGCCGTCACGGTCATGGGCTTCCTGGCCGCGCGCTGGCGCAAGGCCGAGAGCGACAGCCTCGACGAATGGGGCCTGGGCGGCCGGTCGTTCGGCACCTGGGTCACCTGGTTCCTGCTCGGCGGCGACCTGTACACGGCGTACACCTTCGTGGCCGTCCCGGCGGCGATCTACGCGGCGGGCGCGGCGGGCTTCTTCGCGGTCCCGTACACGATCCTCGTCTATCCGCTGATCTTCACCTTCCTGCCGCGGCTGTGGTCGGTCTCGCACAAGCACGGATACGTCACCACCTCGGACTTCGTCCGCGGACGCTGGGGCTCGAAGGGGCTGTCGCTGGCGGTCGCCGTCACCGGCATCCTGGCGACGATGCCGTACATCGCACTCCAACTGGTCGGCATCCAGGCGGTACTCGACGTGATGGGCGTCGGCGGCGGCGAGACCACGAACTGGTTCGTCAAGGACCTGCCGCTGCTGATCGCCTTCGGTGTCCTGGCTGCGTACACCTACTCCTCGGGCCTGCGGGCGCCGGCGCTGATCGCGTTCGTCAAGGACACGCTGATCTACATCGTCATCGCGGTGGCGATCATCTACATCCCGATCAAGCTCGGCGGCTTCGACGACATCTTCGCGAAGGCCGGCGACGCGTTCGCGCAGATCAACCCGGCGACCGGGAAGCCGAGAGGCGCGCTGGCGCCGGGCGAGGCGGGCCAGTGGGGTTACGCCACGCTGGCACTCGGCTCCGCGCTCGCGCTCTTCATGTATCCGCACTCGATCACGGCGACGCTCTCTTCGCGCAGCCGTAATGTGATCCGCCGCAACA
The DNA here is from genome assembly GCF_040606445.1 of Streptomyces sp. NPDC005408. Lineage (NCBI taxonomy): Bacteria > Bacillati > Actinomycetota > Actinomycetes > Kitasatosporales > Streptomycetaceae > Streptomyces > Streptomyces sp. NPDC005408. The sequence goes on from NZ_JBEXEX010000039.1 coordinate 64,721, forward strand.
CGACGATCCTGCCGCTGTATTCGCTGATGCTGGGCCTGCTGGCGCTGCTCGGCTTCATGGCGATCGCGGCGGGCGTGACGGTGAAGAACGGGCAGCTGGCGATCCCGCAGCTGTTCGAGAACATGTTCCCGGACTGGTTCGCGGGGGTCGCGTTCGCGGCGATCGGCATCGGCGCGCTGGTTCCGGCGGCGATCATGTCGATCGCGGCGGCGAATCTGTTCACGCGGAACATCTACAAGGACTTCATCAAGCCGGACGCCACTCCGGCACAGGAGACGAAGGTCTCCAAGCTGGTGTCGCTGCTGGTGAAGGTCGGCGCGCTGGTCTTCGTCCTGACGATGGACAAGACGGTGGCCATCAACTTCCAGCTCCTCGGCGGGATCTGGATCCTCCAGACCTTCCCGTCGCTGGTGGGCGGGCTCTTCACCCGCTGGTTCCACCGGTGGGCGCTGCTGGCGGGCTGGGCGGCCGGCATGATCTACGGCACGGCGGCGGCGTACGGCGTGGCCTCGCCGACCCAGAAGCACTTCGGCGGCTCGTCCGCGGAGATCCCGGGCTTCGGCGAGATCGGGTACATCGGTCTGACGGCGTTCGTGCTGAATGTGGTGGTGACGGTGGTGCTGACGTTCGTGCTGCGGGCGATGAAGGCACCGGAGGGTGTGGACGAGACGAGCCCGTCGGACTACACGGCGGACGCGGGCGACCCGGGCGTGAAGGCGGAACTCCCGCCGGCGACCGCGGAGGCGGGTCACTGACGGTCGGGTTCGGCGGAGGGCCGCCGCGTCTCCCGGGAGGGGGGTGCGGCGGCCCTTGGTCGTGCGGGGGGATTTTCCCCACCCCGCCCCTTCCCTGAACTGGGGCGAGCCCCAGACCCCGTTGCGGGGGCTCCGCCCCCGGACCCCCGCGCCTCAAACGCCGGCGGGGCTGGATGTGCG
>NZ_JBEXEX010000040.1:0-65267 GCF_040606445.1 Streptomyces sp. NPDC005408
ATCGGGCGCTCCCGGTGCGGACCCTTGGAGCACCCCCGCACTGGTGCTGCCCGTAGGGCAGGTGGTGGGGTCCACCGGACCGCGGCCCGACAGGACCTCGCCGTACGCCTGCATCAGATCGGGCAGCCGCAGCGTGGAGAGATCCTCGCGGGTCGGCGTGCCCGGGTATCCGGACAGCCGCAGATCACGGTAGGCGCAGCTCTTCTCGTACAGCGTGCGCAGAAAGCGGCCGTTGCCGAGCTCGTCGATCCAGCCCTGGTCGACCACATGGCCGCTGATGGAGCGCAGCTCCTCGCGGACCTCGTCGTCCCACACATCACCGTTCTCGGCGGCCAGTACCTCGCCGATCGCGGTGAGTTCGAGAGGGCGGTACGAGGGGAAGTCGACGCGGGTCGTGAAGCGGGAGGAGAGCCCGGGGTTGGTGGCGAGGAGCCGGTCCATGCCCTCGGGGTAGCCGGCCAGGATCACCACCAGATGGTCGCGGTTGTCCTCGGCGCGCTTGAGAAGGACCTGAAGGGCCTCGTCGCCGTATGCGTCGCCCTTGGAGTAGCCGGAGTTGGACAGGCTGTACGCCTCGTCCACGAACAGCACACCGCCGAGTGCCGAATCGATGAGCTCATTGGCCTTCACCGCCGTCTGGCCAAGGAACTCGCCCACCAGATCGGAGCGTTGGGCCTCCACCAGATGGTCGCCGCCGAGCAGCCCGAGGGCGTAGAAGACCCGGCCGAGGATTCGGGCGACGGTGGTCTTGCCGGTGCCGGAGGGGCCCGAGAAGACAAAGTGACGTTTCGGAGGCTGGACCGGAAGGCCCTGGCCGGCTCTCAGCCTGGCCATCTTCAGTTGTGCGGACAAGGCCTTGACCTGCCGCTTCACCGGCTCCAGGCCCACCATCCGCTCCAGCTCCGCGAGCGCTTCGGCAAGCAGCACCGGATCGGTGGGGCCCGCCGGGAAGGCCGGGGCCGACGGCTGTACGGGAACCACCGCTTTGCGCCGTACACCCTCGGGCGGGACGCTCGGCACGGAGCCCGGGAGCTGGGTCTGCGGATCGAGGCCGATCCGCGTCTCTGCCGCGAGGGGTCCGTCCCCGTCGGCCTGAGCGTCCACGACGTCCTGGCCGACACCGGCGATGGAGACGGCCGCGAGGCCTGCCGAGTCGTCGTACCCGTCGATGCCGTCGTACTCCGCGATCGCGGCGAGGCGCGCCGAGGTGTCCATGAAGGCCGGATCGATCCGGTGCACCGCCCGGTACAGCGGCAGGGCGGCGGCGCTGCGGCCGGTGCCCTCGTGCGCCCGCGCCAGCCAGTACCGCAGCTCCTTGCGCTGCGGCTGCTCGCTGCGACAGCGCATCAGCGCGGCGGAGAGCAGCGGCTCCGCCTGCCCGTACATCTCCAGGCGCACCCGGGCCATACCGCCGAAGAGCCCGGCCTCGATGCCCAGCATCGAGTCGTTGACGAGCGGCTCGGTGTGGCGGACGAGCTGTTCCCAGTCCTTGACCAGATAGGCCCGGCAGGCATGCAGAAACCGCACTTGAGGGTCGGCGTCCACCGGTGGCAGCCCCGCGAGCGCCCGGTCCAGCTCCGGCACATGACGGCCGTCGAGCCAGTGGGAGGCGTGCGCGAGTAAGAGATCGCGCGGGCTCTCGAGGACGGGCTGGACCCACCAGCCCAGCCAGTACCAGGAGTTGAGTGTGCGGCGGTGGCGGGCGCGCTGCTCGCCGAAGCGTTCGCGTGCGCGGTACATGCGCAGCAGCGCGGTCGTGGTGTCGACGCGCAGCGCATGAAGACCGAGCCAGCCGTCGGCCATCCCGGGATCGAGCTGTACGGCGGTGCGGAACTCCTCCTCCGCCTGTGGATACGCGCCCATGGTGTAGGCGTCCACGCCGCGCACCCAGGCGAGGTCGGCGGGGGCCGGTGCGCCCTGCGTGCCGATGTCCATCAGGTCCCCCACAAACGTGCACCTGTCCTGTGTTCCCGGACCGAACCGCCTTGCCGTGGACGGGAATTGACCCCACCGAGGTGCATCGTACCTGCGCAGAAGGGTTGCGACTAAGGGCGCCACCAGTGAACCGGAGGCAGTGACCCTGGGTAAGCGGAGGGGAGGGCGCCGTGCCGGTGAAGTGGGGGAGAGGGCAGAACGAAGCCCCCGATCACGGGGGAACAACCGGGGGCTTCGCGTCTGCGGCGGCTCCGGAAAGCCGCACATTGAGAACGTAAGACCTGTGCGCCCCCTCGGTCAAGAAGAGTTGGAGCTCTCTTGAGGGTGATTCCCGACTGGTCAGTATGCCGGGGGAAAGCGGTCACCCTGTGTAATGCGTTGGTTCGGTCGTGCTGTCGAAGTAGGTCCCGGGAGCCACTCGTATCCCTCCTGACACTCTCGTATCAGGGCATCCGCGAACGGACGAGAAGGGTCCGTCGCGAAATGGCGTGTCTCCGCCATCGTCCAGGCGTCCCAGAAGGCGGAGAGGCCGATTCCGTCGCGTCGGCGGCCCCGCTGCCAGGACTCTTCGGCGTCCCTCTCCATCCACAGCAGCCCCGCCAGATACGGGCGCAACATCCGTCGCCCCGCCCCGACTCCCTCGATCAGCACGACGGGAGCCGCTTCCAGCGGGCGCGGGGACCCGAAGCGGCGCAGATTCCAGTCGTACGGGTGAAAGTGTGCGGTTCTGCCGTTCGAGAGCGGCTCGATCACCTCGGCCATCATCCGGTCCGTCCAGCCGAAGAGCTCCTCATGGCTGGCCAGATCGTCGAGATGCAGCACGGGCACGCCGTCGCTGCCGCCGAGGGCCGCGGCGAGCCGGGCGGCGAAGGTGCTCTTCCCCGAGCCCGCGTGGCCGTCGACCGCGATCAGCCGTACCGGTCCGCAGGAGGGCGGCAGCGCGCGCAGCGCAAGGGCCCGCCGATCGAGGTCGCTCATCCGGCCAGCCTACGAGGGTGGCGCGGCCCACCGCAGGTCACTCCCCCTGCGGGCGTGGGGGGACCTCCAGTGGACGAGACCAATATTGGTGGAGCGACTCGGCTCCGGATGCTGGCAGAAGGCCACTGCGACCCGTAATAGTTGCCCCCACTGTCGCGCACCTGACTTGGGGGTCCCATGGCCAGACCTGCTTCGCGCAGAACCGTGCTGAGCGCCGCGATCGCCGCGGCGGCGGGTGCGGGCGCGCTGTCTTCGTCCGCCGCCGCGGCGCCCGCCGCCCCGGCCTCGAAGCCCGCCGGACACGGCAAGCCGCTGCCGCCGGTCGACAACCGCTTCTGGACCTCGTACACCGACTGGCGAAGCGGCACGGCGGCCGGCACCCGGGCCGTCGCGGGCCTGCGCCCGAGCCTGGTCATCGGCAGCGCCGCGGGCCGCTCCTACTACACCGACCCGCACACCGGGAAGACGGCCACCTGGGAGTACGCCACCTGGACCTCGCCTGTCCATGTCTCCCCGGTGCCCGCGACCGAGGTCATCGCCTCCTGGAACGCACGGACCCCGGCTGGCACCTGGCTCCAGGTCGAGCTGCGCGGCCGCTACTCCGACGCCACCCAGACCCCCTGGTTCGTGATGGGCCGCTGGGCGGCGGGCGACGGCGACATCCGGCGTAGCTCGCTCGACGACCAGACCGACGGCAAGGCCACCATCTGGACCGACACCTTCTCGGTCGACGATGCGGCGGGCGGGCTGCGGCTGAACTCGTACCAGCTGCGGCTGACCCTCTACCGCAAGCCCGGCACGGGCCTCACGCCCACCGTATGGCGGCTCGGCGCGATGGCATCCGACATCCCGGACCGCTTCACCGTGCCCGCGTCGGCGCCGGGTCTCGCGCGCGAGCTGGCCGTGCCGCCCTACTCGCAGAACACGCATGTCGGCCAGTACCCGGAGTACGACAACGGCGGTGAGGCCTGGTGCAGCCCCACCTCCTCGCAGATGATCATCGAGTACTGGGGGCGCGGACCCAGCTCCGACGACCTGGCCTGGGTGAACCCGGACTTCGCCGACCCGCAGGTCTGCCACGCGGCCCGCTCCACCTTCGACTACCAGTACAACGGCTGCGGAAACTGGCCCTTCAACGCCGCCTATGCGGCCACCTACCCGGACATGAGCGCGGTCGTCACCCGGCTGTCCTCGCTCACCGACCTGGAATCGCTGATCCGCGCCGGTATCCCGGCCATAACGTCACAGTCCTTCCTCAAGGAGGAGCTGACCGGGGCGGGCTACGGCACCTCCGGCCATCTGATGACCGTGATCGGCTTCACGGCCGACGGTGACGTGATCGCCAACGACCCGGCCTCGCCCAGCAACGCCGCCGTGCGCCGTGTCTACAAGCGCGCCGAGTGGGAGAAGATCTGGCTCCGCACCAAGCGCTACAACGCGAGCGGCAAAGTGGTGTCGGGCACAGGCGGCGTCTGCTACCTGTACTGGCCCGCACGTCCGACGGCCGCCCAGCGCCGGGCTCTGGCGGCCTTCGGCATCCACTGAGAGCACGAGCGGACCCCGGGGGCAGTGACGTACGTCTCTACCCCCGGGCCGCTGCCGCTGGCACTGTGGTCGGTCACCGGGGGACGCATCTGCTGGACGACTGAACCGAGACGCACCATGACTTCGACCGCTGCCACCGCCGACGTTGCCGAGACCCGCGCCCGCACCGGCGGCCCCGACGACGGCTCCAGGATCCTCGAGCACATCTGCGGCTGGACCCTCGTCGTCGTCCTCGCCATGCTCGTCACCCAGCTGGGACTGATCTAGGGCCTGTCGTTCGGATCTTGCCGGGCTCGCGTGCCCTGGTGCGCACTCCCCCGTAGCCCTTCGGGCACGGGAGGTGCCCCCACGCCGCGTTGTCGTCAGTCGCCGACGCTCCGCGTCGGCTCCGTCCTCCGCCTTGCGATCGCACGCACCGCAGTGACATCAGCCGCTCCGCGGCGGGCCGCTCACTGATCCGGCCTGATCGACCGGACAGGACCCAGGGGGTGCCCCGCCCTCAGAAGCACTTCTTGCCACCGATGCTCACATCGACCTTCATCCCCTTCAGCCGGAAGTTCCCGCCGGTCGCGGACCAGGCGTGCGACCGCACCCCGACGACCTCGATGTCCCTGGCCTGGAGACCGAACTTCCCCGCCTCGCCCTTGACTCCGCCGACCGCGTCCAGCGTCGAGGCGTCGCGGCCGATCTGCGCCGTGCCGAAGCGGGCGTCACCCACCAGGTCCTCGCCGTCGATCACCAGATTGCTCGCGGTGACCTGACCGGCGTCGCCGCCCGCGGTCAGTTTGAAGACGACCTTGCCGACCGGGGTGTCCACTTCGGCCGCCTGGCAGATGTCGCTGAGCGTGGCGTCGCCGATGCCCAGCAGGGCCACCGGATGGCCCCTGCCGTCCACCGATCTGTCGGTCTGTACATATGAGGCCAGCCCCTGGCTCGTCAGCTTGCCTGAGGAGACCTGGAAACTCGTGCCCGAGACGGCGAACGACGCGGCGAGCGCGCCCTCGGCCATCACCGATGCCATCGCCCCGACCGCGAGAACCGCGGGAATCGCGACGACGGCGGTCTTCTTCCACGCGGTTCTGCCCTCGACGCGTGGCCTGTCGACTGTGCTCACTTCTTCCTCCCGTACGTCGTCCACGTGCGTAGGGGGAGTGCGTGCGCAGGTCTGCCATACTGCGGAGATCCTGTGGCAGTTGGAGACTAGGGCTCAATTTGAATAATAGTCAACAGCGCGGCGCGACCGAACGATCGCAGGTACGCCGCGGTGAACTCATCGCAACCGGGCGGAAGTTGTTCGCCGACACTTCCTATGACGCGCTGTCGATGGATGACATCGCCAAACACGCCGGAGTCGCCAAGGGCCTGATCTACTACTACTTCAAGAGCAAACGCGGCTACTACCTGGCCATCATCGAGGACTCGGTGGCCGACCTCGTCTCGCGTGCGGCGGGCGAGACCGAGCTGCCGCGCGCCGAGCGCGTGTACCGCACGGTCGACGGCTATCTCCGCTACGCCCAGCACCACCAGGCGGCGTTCCGCACGATCGTCACCGGCGGCGTCGGCTTCGACACCCAGGTGCAGTCGATACGGGACGCGGTGCGCGAGGAGCTGATCGCCACCATCGCCGAAGGCGCGTACGGCAGGCGCGACATCCCCATGCTCGCCCGGCTCGCGCTGCTCGGCTGGCTCAGCAGCGTAGAGGGAATCACCCTGGACTGGCTGGGCCACCCGGAGCTCACCCGGGAGACGGTGTGCGCGCTGCTGATGCGGATGCTGCGCGGCACGCTTCATACGATCGCGGAGTTCGAGCCGGAGTGCCCGGAACCGCCGAGGGAGCCCCTGCCCGCCGCGCTCACCGACCAGGAGTGCGTGCCCACAGCCGTCGAGGCATGACGCGAGGGCGGGCCGCCGTGCGGGCTGCCCGCCCTCGACTCAGCTCATCAGCACGCTGGGTCCTGTCCGGCCGATCAGGCCGGGCTCGCGTGCCCTGGCACGCACATCTGCCGCGTTGTCGTCAGTCGCCGACGCTCCGCGTCGGCTCCTTCCTCCGCCTTGCATCTGCACGCACCAGACCCCGCTCACTGATCCGGCCTGATCGACCGGACAGGAGCTAGTTGATGGCCTTGATCAGCTCCCCGTTCGAGGTGTCACCGCTGAGCTCCCAGAAGAAGGTGCCCCCCAGGGCCTGCTGGTTCTTGTAGGTCATCTTCCCGGCGATGGTGGAGGGGGTGTCGTAGTTCCACCACTGACTGCCGCAGTGGGCGTACGCGGTACCGGCGACGGTTCCGTTGGCCGGGCACTTGGACTTCAGTTCCTTGTAGTCGTCGATGCCCTGTTCGTACTTGCCGGGCGCGGGTCCGGTCGCCGTGCCGCCGGGTGCCTTCTGGGTCACGCCCGTCCAGCCGCGTCCGTAGAAGCCGATCCCGAGCAGCAGCTTCGACGAGGGAACGCCGAGGCCCTTGAGCTTCTTGATCGCCGCATCGGTGTTGAAGCCCTGCTGCGGAATGCCGGTGTAGGACGTGAGCGGCGAGTGCGGGGCGGTCGGACCCTGGGCCGCCCAGGCGCCGAAGAAGTCGTACGTCATCGGGTTGTACCAGTCGACGTACTGGGCCGCGCCCGCGTAGTTCGCCTTCTCGATCTTGCCTCCGGCCGAGGCGTCCGCCGTGATCGCCGCGGTCACCAGGTTGGAGCTGCCGAACTTCGAACGCAGCGCGGACAACAGGTTCTTGAAGGACTCCTTGCCGCTGGTGTCACAGCTCAGACCGCAGGCGTTGGGGTACTCCCAGTCGATGTCGATGCCGTCGAAGACGTCCTTCCAGCGGGGGTCCTCGACCAGGTTGTAGCAGGACTGGGCGAAGGCGGCGGGGTTGGCCGCGGCCTGGCCGAAGCCGCCCGACCAGGTCCAGCCGCCGAAGGACCAGAGGATCTTGAGGTTCGGGTGCAGCTTCTTCAGCTTGCGCAGCTGGTTGAAGCTGCCCCGCAGCGGCTGGTCCCAGGTGTCGGCGACGCCGTCGACGCTCTGCGCGGCCGTGTAGGTCTTCTCGTAGTCGGCGAAGGAGTCGCCGACCGCGCACTTGCCGCCGGTGACGTTGCCGAAGGCGTAATTGATGTGGGTCAGCTTGTTCGCGGACCCGGACGTCTGGATGTTCTTGACGTGGTAGTTGCGGTCGTAGACACCCCATTCGGTGAAGTAGCCGACCACCTTGCTCCCGGCCTTGGGAGCGGCAGCGGCTTTCGCGGCGGGGGACTCGCCGGCGGAGGCGAAGTGGGCGCCGGTGAACAGGGTCGCGCCGAGAGCGGCGGTACAGGCTGCGGCTATGAGCGCCCTGAAGCGGGCGCGGGGACGGTGTGGTCCGGGCATCAGGTCTCCTCGTGGGGGAGGGAGATCGAGTGGGGGATGTGCAGGCGGCCGTCGGACTTCTTTGGCATGAACGCGTTCATGTTCTGGGGGGAACGGTAGATGGACTAGACCAGTCGGTCAATGGTTCGGACCAATCTCGGCCGGGCCCACGAGAAGCGGAGTCGGGAATTCCAACCCGTGACGTAACTCCGCTGATCGGGCATACTCAACGCGCCAACAGCCGCCGTCAGCCACTTTCGTGATCCGGAAGGGCAGCATCGGCCTGGCAGGAAGACCGGCGGCGCGCCCACACCCTTTGCGCGCGACGCCGCAGCGCCCGACAGGGAGGAGAGCGCCGCAATGCCCGACCGCGCCCCGCAGCCGGTGGAACGTCAACTGCCCACCGAGGAGTCCAGGGATCTGATCACCCTGGTACGCGACATCATCCAGCGGGAGATCGCCCCCAGGGCGGCCGAAGAGGAGGACTCCGGGCACTTCCCGCGCGAGGTCTTCTCCCTCCTGTCCCAGTCCGGGCTGCTCGGCCTCCCGTACGACTCCGAGTACGGCGGCGGAGACCAGCCGTACGAGGTCTACCTCCAGGTCCTCGAGGAGCTCGCCGGCGCCCGCCTCACGGTCGGCCTCGGCGTCAGCGTCCACTCCCTCTCCTGCCACGCCCTCGCCGGCTACGGCACCAAGGAGCAGCAGGCCGAGCACCTGCCCGCCATGCTCGGCGGCGGCCTGCTCGGCGCGTACTGCCTGTCCGAGCCCGCATCGGGATCGGACGCCGCATCGCTGCGCGCCAAGGCGGTGCGCGACGGGGACAGCTGGGTGATCACCGGCACCAAGTCCTGGATCACGCACGGCGGAATCGCCGACTTCTACACGGTCATGGCCCGCACCGGCGGCGAGGGGGCCCGAGGCATCACGGCCTTCCTCGTCCCCGGGGACACGCCAGGCCTGAACGCCGCCGCGCCCGAGAAGAAGATGGGCATGAAGGGCTCGCCCACCGCCCAGTTGCACTTCGACGGTGTACGGGTCCCCGACTCCCGCCGGATCGGCGACGAGGGCCAGGGCTTCGCGATCGCGCTCTCCGCCCTCGACTCGGGCCGGCTCGGCATCGCGGCCTGCGCCATCGGGGTCGCCCAGGCGGCCCTGGACGAGGCCGTCGCGTACGCGACCGGGCGGCAGCAGTTCGGCCGGCCCATCGCCGACTTCCAGGGGCTGCGCTTCATGCTCGCCGACATGGGCACCCGGATCGAGGCGGGCCGCGCGCTCTATCTCGCCGCCGCACGGCTCCGGGATGCGGGACGGCCCTTCTCCCGGCAGGCCGCGATGGCCAAGCTGTTCTGCACGGACACGGCGATGAGCGTGACGACCGACGCGGTCCAGGTGCTCGGCGGCTACGGCTACACGCTGGACTTCCCGGTCGAGCGCTATATGCGCGAGGCCAAGGTGCTCCAGATCGTCGAGGGCACCAATCAGATCCAGCGCATGGTCATCGCCCGTCACCTGGCCGGTCCCGAGACCCGCTGAACCTAGTCGCCCGGCTTCGTGGGCGCCGTGGGCCAGGGGGCGTTTGTCGTCGCCGTCCGGTAGGTGGTTTCCCGGGCGATCCCGCGGCCGGTCCGCGCTGACCCGAAAGCCGGCGGCGCCGCGAGCCTGCTCCATTCAGGGTCGCGGCGCCCCGGCAAGGTTCTGCCTCCGCTCGCCCAGAGCTGGAGCAGCTCTCGGTAGATCGGCGGATCGGCCGGGTGCGGAACCGATTCTTCGGGTGCGGGTGCGGGTGTCGCGAGCCGGCGCCGACCGTGGGCGGGCGTCGAGTACAGCAGGGTCATGCCTGGGCAACGCCGCCGGTCCCGGGCGGGTTACCACCGGGGCAAATAGGCCCCCTGTTCGCGAGGCACCCCGTGGGCGCCCGCCTCTGGTCTCCGCAGGGCATCTGACGTACCGTCAACTTCCTTGCCGCCCAGGAGGTCAGCCGTGTCCGACGACCGCCCGATCGCCCTCGACGAATACCCCGTCCACCAGGCACCCCTGTCGATGAAGCACCTTGTCACCGGCGACCGCAACGCGTACGACCGGTGCATCTTCCAGGTCTTCGACCACGAAGGCCGCGCCCTGCTCATCGCGGGCCTCGGGGTCTACCCCAACACCGGCGTCATCGACGCCTACGCCACCCTGCGCCTCGGCGACCGGCTGCACGCCGTACGCGCCTCCGACGCCCTGACCGACGACCGGATGAACCTTGCCGTCGGACCGCTGCGGATCACCGTCGACGAGCCCCTGCGCCGCCTCACCCTGCACTGCGACGCCGACCCGGACGACCCGGGCTCGCTCTCGTACGACATCACCTGGAGCGCGGACTTCCCGGCCGTCTGGGAACCGCACCACATCCAGCGCCGCGGCGACCGGCTGATGCTCGAAGGCCGCCGCTTCGTCCAGGCGGGCAAATGCGCCGGTGTGATCCGGGCCGCCGGCGAGGAGATACAGGTGACGGCGGGGGAGTGGACCGGCACCCGCGACCGCAGCTGGGGCGTGCGGCCCATCCCCGGCGAGGAAGGCGGCCGCGCCGCCGAAGAACTGCGGCCCGAAGGCTTCCACTGGCTCTGGGTCCCCGTCCGCTTCGAGGACCGCTTCCTGATGGTGATCGTCCAGGAGGACGCCGACGGACACCGCAGCCTGAACGAGGCCCTGCTCGTACGGGACGGGGAGCGCGACATCCAGCTCGGCTGGCCCCACGCCGACATCACCTACCGGCCCGGAACCCGCGATCCGCGGACCGCCGTCGTGCATCTCACCGACCAGACCCGCAAGCCCGTCGAACTCGGCGTCGAGATCCTCGCCTCCTCGCCGCTGGCCGTCGGCGCCGGATATCCGCCCGCTACTGACTGGCAGCACGGCACCTGGCAGGGCCGCGGCTGGACGGACCGGCGCGTCTACGACCTCACCGATCCCACCGCCCACCCCGCGGCCGCCTACGGCGTCACCGACCACTCCGCCCGCTTCACCCTGGACGGCCGGACCGGGCACGGGATCTTCGAGCACGGCAGCTTCGGACGGCACGACCCGAGCGGCTTCACCGGGTACGCGTCGGTCGCCCCCTGACCTGGTGAGTCGGCCCCTGACCTCCGACAAGGACCTTCCGAGAGGAGTCGGCAGATGGCAACGGCACCCCGCCCCCGCACCACCACCCGCGACCCCGAGGAGCTCGCCCGCCGTCTCACCGCCTGGCTGGACGCCCGGCTGCCCGGCGCCAAGGTCGGCGGCGTACGGGTCCCCGAGTCCAACGGGATGTCGAGCGAGACGCTGCTCTTCGACATCGAGCACCCCGAACCGCCGGTCAGGGCCTGCGCGTTGCGGCTCGCCGCCGACCCCGCCGCGTACACGATCTTCCCGGTGTACGACATGGCTCTGCAGTACCGCACGATGCGGGACGTCGCCGAGCACACCGACATCCCGGTCCCGCGCGTGCTCTGGCTGGAGGAGGACGCCGGGGCTCTGGGCGCGCCGTTCTTCGTGATGGAGCGCGTGGACGGCCGGGTACCGCCCGACGTCATGCCCTATACGTACGAGGGCAATTGGCTGCACGCCGCGAGCGACGCCGAGCGCGCCCACCTCGAACGGGCCACGGTCTCGCTGCTCGCCCGGCTGCACGACCAGCACCCCGTCGAAGCCGGGGACGGCAGTGCGCTGAGCCGCCAGGTCGATGCCCAACGGGCGTACTACGCCTGGGTGGTGAAGGGACTGCCGCGCTCCCCGCTCATAGAGTCCGGCTTCGACTGGCTGGACGCCCACTGGCCGGCGGGCGAGGGCGAGACGGTTCTGAACTGGGGCGATGCCCGAATCGGCAACATCATCTACGACGGATTCGAGCCCGCGGCCGTGCTGGACTGGGAGATGGCGTCACTCGGCCCGCGCGAGGTCGACCTCGGCTGGACGGTGTATCTCCATCGCTTCTTCCAGGACCTGACGGTGAGCTTCGGGCAGCCGGGACTGCCCGAATTCCTGCGCCGGGACGCCATCGAGCGGCGCTATGCCGAACTCACCGGCCACACGCCGCGCGACATGGAGTTCTACACGCTCTACGCGGCGCTGCGGCACGCGATCGTCATGCTGCGCGTGGCCTACCGCCAGATCCACTTCGGCGAGACCCAGCTCCCGGAGGACCCGGACAGGCTGATCCTGCACCACGGCAGTCTCGCCGCCATGGTGCAGGGAAGCTACTGGACCTAGTACGGGACCTACGCGGCGTGGCGCCGCATCTGCGGCACGCGCAGGGGACGCGAGCCCGGACCGCCGACGTGAGAGAAGGGCTGCGTCCGCCAGTCGAGCCCCTGAGGGAGTGTCAACAGGAGCGCGGTGTCCTGCTCCTGGACATCGAGGGTCTCGTCCGCGGGGCGGGCCTGCGATGCGGCGCGGCCGGTACCGGCGCACACGGTGAGCCCGAAGGGATTCCACGGGGTGGGGCACAGCGCGTGCTCCGGCAGGACGTCCTCGTCCGCCAGCAGCGCGATGGGCTGTGCGCAGTCCGGGCAGATGACCCGGTACATCTCAAAGGTGTCGTACGCGTCGAGCTCGTCGATCTCGGCCGGTTCGGCCGAATCAACAGGCTCCGGTTCGGTACGTCCGGTGTTCTTGACACTCTGCATGGAGAATCTCCCCCTCGGGTGGGCCGACCAGGCACTTGCGGCCTCGACCACAGCAAGCAATTCCCCACCGGCCCGGGAGGTAACCGCGCGGTCACGAGGGACCGGGCCGCGAGCCTGTGGCATTCGTCACATGCCCGCCGCAGGTGCCTCCGGGTGCTTCCGCCGACTGTGCCGGAAGCCGCCTGGGGCAATAGGTTGATCCGCATGGAGGAGCTCGACAGACAGATCGTGGAATTGCTCGTCAAGGACGGGCGGATGAGCTATACCGACCTGGGCAAGGCCACCGGCCTGTCCACATCGGCGGTGCATCAGCGCGTCCGTCGCCTTGAGCAGCGTGGTGTCATCCGAGGCTATGCCGCCGTCGTCGACCCCGAGGCGGTCGGGCTGCCGCTCACCGCGTTCATCTCGGTCAAGCCGTTCGACCCGAGCGCGCCCGACGACATCGCGGAACGTCTCGCCGACGTGCCCGAGATCGAGGCCTGCCACAGCGTCGCGGGCGACGAGAACTACATCCTCAAGGTGCGTGTGCCGACCCCGCTGGAGCTGGAGCATCTGCTCACCCGCATCCGCTCGCTGTCCGGGGTCTCCACGCGTACGACCGTCGTGCTCTCCACCCCGTACGAGGCACGCCCGCCGCGTATCTAGGCTGGTCCCATGACCGAGAGCGCCGCCCCCCAGAGCGAACACCGCACCGTGCTGCTGCGCGGTGGAGAAGTCCACAGTCCCGCCGACCCCTTCGCCACCGCGATGGTCGTCGAACGAGGGCATATCGCCTGGGTGGGCTCCGAGGGTGCCGCCGACGCCTTCGCCACCGGCGTCGACGAAGTGATCGACCTCGAAGGGGCGCTGGTCACCCCGGCGTTCACCGACGCACATGTGCACACCACGGCGACCGGCCTGGCCCTCACCGGGCTCGACCTGTCCGGGGCGCGCATCCTGGCCGACGCGCTCCGGCTCGTACGGGAGCACAGCGCCGCACACCCCGCCGACAAGGTGCTCCTCGGTCATGGCTGGGACGCCGCGCGCTGGCCCGAGCAGCGACCGCCGTCCCGCGCCGAACTGGACGAGGCGGCCGGCGGGCGCCCCCTGTATCTGCCGCGGATCGACGTCCACTCGGCCGTCGTCACCACCGCACTGCTCGACCTGGTCCCCGGTGTCACGGGCCTCACCGGCTACCACCCGGACGCACCGCTCACCGCCGCCGCCCACCACGCCGTGCGTGCGGCGGCCCATGGTGCGATCACCCCGGAGCAGCGCACCGCGGCCCAGCGCGCCGCACTCGCCCGGGCCGCGTCGCTCGGCATCGGAACCGTCCATGAGTGCGCCGGTCCCGACATCTCCGACGAGGACGACTTCACGTCCCTGCTGGCCCTGGCCGAGGCGGAAGCGGGCCCGAGGGTCGTCGGCTACTGGGCCGAACGGGTCGCGAATGCGAAGGACGCCCGGCGCATCCGCGAACTCGGCGCGATCGGCGCGGCCGGGGACCTCTTCGTCGACGGCTCCCTCGGCTCGCACACCGCCTGCCTGCACGCCCCGTACGCCGATGCCGGGCACACCGGCACCGCCCACCTCGACGCCGCCGGCGTGGCCGCCCATGTCACCGCCTGCACCGAGGCCGGGCTGCAGGCCGGTTTCCACGCCATCGGCGACGCCGCGCTGACCGCGGTCGCCGAAGGTGTCCGGGCCGCCGCCGGCACACTCGGCCTCGGCCGCGTCCGAGCCGCTCGCCACCGTGTCGAGCACGCCGAGATGCTCACGCCCGAAACCATCGCCGCCTTCGCCGACTTCGGCCTCACCGCCTCCGTGCAGCCCGCCTTCGACGCGGCCTGGGGCGGCGAGGACGGCATGTACGCCCAGCGCCTCGGCGCGGACCGGGCCCGCACGCTCAATCCGTACGCGGCACTCCTGCGCGCCGGGGTCCCGCTCGCCTTCGGCTCCGACAGTCCGGTGACGCCGCTGGATCCCTGGGGCACCGTCCGGGCGGCCGCCTTCCACCGCACGCCCGAGCACCGGGTCTCCGTGCGCGCCGCGTTCACTGCCCACACGCGCGGCGGCTGGCGGGCCGTCGGCCGCGACGACGCGGGTGTTCTGGTCCCGGGCGCCCCCGCGGACTACGCCCTGTGGCGCACCGAGGAACTTGTCGTCCAGGCCCCCGACGACCGGGTCGCCCGCTGGTCCACCGACCCCCGCTCCGGCACCCCGGGCCTGCCCGATCTCACCCCCGGCGCGGAACTCCCGGTCTGCCTGCGGACCGTGGTCTTCGGACAAACCGTCTTTGAGCGGCCGAACGAGTGACGTACGGACATTTCGTACCGCCGATCGATGTTTCCGGTGCTCGGCCACGACCTGCGGATCTTCGGTGCTGACCTGCTGATTTGGGCAAAGCGCGCAGATCAGACGACTGTTGACATGGAGCGCCCACCGGCGGGTAGGTTCGGCCGAGTCCACCACGGGACGTCCGACCGGCAACTTCCACGCAGTCGTCGAACGCCGCTGGGTCATGGGGCAGCGTGTCGCACCGGCGCACTGCCACTGGGAGCCAGGTTCAGCGCCCGCGCCTCGGGGGCGAGGGAAGGTTTCAGCCGGACGGCAGGTGTGACCCGGGTGGGGCCCGGCGTTCAGTAGACAACGGCTCTCGGTCGACCCGCAGCCAGCGGGTCCCAGGTCGGCCCGAAGGACGCCGGGCCCTGATCCGCAGCTCCTCTGCACGCCCGTCCGGTCCTCTGCACGTCCCTCAGGCAGATTTCCGCGCGGCCCGATCGGCCGATGTCCGCGCCCCTTCGCGCGCTCGTCGCGGCACCTGCGACACCCCAGGTCCGTGCCGCCGCAGCCACGCGCCGGGCGCTCGCTATGGTGGGGCTCTGTGCACGGACTTTAAGGGGCAGCAGTGAACGACGGCGGTCAGCGGCGGTACGGCCCGCTCGGCAGAGCCTTGGTGATCATTCCGACCTACAACGAGGTCGAGAACATCAAGCCGATCGTCTCCCGGGTGCGCGCAGCCGTGCCCGATGCGGACATCCTCGTCGCCGACGACAACAGCCCCGACGGAACCGGCAAGGTCGCCGACGAACTCGTGGCCCAGGACGACAAGGTGCACGTCCTGCACCGCAAGGGCAAGGAAGGCCTCGGCGCCGCCTATCTCGCGGGCTTCGCCTGGGGCATCGAACACGGCTACGGCGTACTCGTCGAGATGGACGCCGACGGCTCCCACCAGCCCGAAGAACTTCCCCGGCTGCTCACCGCGCTCAAGGGCGCCGATCTGGTACTCGGCTCGCGCTGGGTCCCGGGCGGCCGCGTGGTGAACTGGCCCAAGTCCCGCCAGTTCCTCTCCCGCGGCGGCAGCACCTACTCCCGCCTCCTGCTCGGCGTCCCCATCCGCGATGTCACCGGCGGCTTCCGCGCCTTCCGTGCCGAAACCCTCCAGGGCCTCGGTCTTGCCGATGTGGCCTCTCAGGGCTACTGCTTCCAGGTCGACCTCGCCCGCCGGGCCGTCGCCGCCGGCTATCACGTCGTCGAGGTCCCGATCACCTTCGTCGAGCGCGAACTGGGCGACTCCAAGATGAGCCGGGACATCGTCGTCGAGGCGCTGTGGCGGGTCACCGCCTGGGGAGTCGGCGACCGGGCGAATCGTCTCCTCGGCCGCAAGCAGTCCCCCTGACCGGCTCCTTACTGATCGGCCGCTTACGCCGCTACGGCGGGCGTCCAGGCACACTGGGAGCATGACGACCGGCGCACCGAACCCGACAGCCCCCAAGCGCTCACGCGCCCGCACCTTTGTCCCCCTCGGCGTCGCCGCCTGGGTGGTCCTGGAGGTCTGGCTGCTGACCCTCGTCGCATCGGCCACGAGCGGGCTGACCGTGCTGGTTCTGCTCGTCGTCGGCGCCGTTCTCGGCGGTGTCGTCATCAAGCGGGCCGGGCGGCGAGCTTTCCGCAACCTCACAGAGACCCTGCAACAGCAACAGTCGGGTCAGAGCCCCGCGGCGAACACGGGCAACGGCACAGGTGCCGGCAGCACGGGCAATGGCTTCCTGATGCTCGGCGGACTGCTCCTGATGCTGCCGGGTCTGATCTCCGACGTGGCTGGCCTGCTGCTCCTCGTGCCGCCGGTCCGCACCGCGCTCGGCCGGTACGCGGAGCGGTCCCTGGAGCGCCGTATGCGCGCCGCATCGCCCGGCAGCCTGGGCGACGCCTTTCAGCAGGCCAGAATGCACCGGCCGGACGGGAAGGTCGTGCAGGGGGAGGTCATCCGGCCGGACGCGACGCAGTCGTCGCGTGGTTACGAGGACGAGGGCCCGCGGCCCCCGCTGGCGCCCTGAGACCCCGGAGCCGCGACATCACAAAGCCGCGAGAGCACAGCGCCGCGACAGCACAAAGCCGCGGGCCGTCTCACACCAGTGTGAGACGGCCCGCGGCTGTTGTGTTGTATTACGCGGTCAGGCGGACTTCCGGCTGTCCCGCGGGTGCACGGCGATGTTCATGGCGCCGGAACGAAGGACGGCCAGCCTCTCGGCCAGCACCTCCTCCAGCTCCTCGCGGGTGCGCCGCTCCATGAGCATGTCCCAGTGCGTCCGCGCCGGCTTGCCCTTCTTCTCCTCGGGGCCATCCCCGTCTACGAGGAGTGCCTGGGTCCCGCAGACCTTGCACTCCCACTCCGGCGGAATTTCCGCCTCAACCGAGAAGGGCATCTCGAAACGATGGCCCTTCTCGCATGCGTACTCCACCGCCTGGCGCGGGGCCAGATCGATGCCGCGGTCCGTCTCGTAGCTGGTCACCACGAGTCGCGTACCGCGGAGAGCTCGCTCACTCATGAATCGTGCCTCCCGGGCTTGTCGCCCACAGGACAGGTGTCGCTGTCGTCGTCATCCGGTCAACGTCCGGTCGGCGGTAAAGATTCCCGTTCCGGGTCATGCGTCGCCCGTCGTGCCGCCCCTTGTTGTACCCACCAGTGCCCGGTTTGTCACATCTGGCAGAAAGTGTCACCCAGTGATTTCACTTCTTCAGCACGCAGTAACGGTCCGCCTGGCAAGCCAAAGGCGTACACTACCGGCCTTTCACTTCAACGTCTAAATCCGCTCCGGCACGGGGTTGCCCGCAGCGGCCACCGCCTGCCTGATCGGGACCCGCGCGAGCAGCACGGAACCGAGCGCGAAGAAGACCACCAGAGAGATGATCGCGTCCCGATAACTGCCGGTCAGCTGGTACGCGAGCCCGAACACCAGCGGTCCCAGCCAGCTCAGCCCGCGGTCGCTCATCTCGTACGCCGAGAAGTACTCCGCCTCCTTGCCGCGCGGCACCAGATGTGAGAACAGCGACCTCGACAGCGCCTGACTGCCGCCCAGCACCAGACCGATCGCCCCCGCCAGAGCGAAGAACCAGACCGGCGCCCCGGCCGGCAGGAGGTACCCCGCCGCCAGAATCACCGTCCAGACGGCGAGCGACGCGAGAATCGTCCGCTTGGCCCCGTGGGTCCGGGCGAGCCGCCCCATGCCCAGCGCGCCCGCCACCGCGAGCACCTGCACCAGCAGCACCGCAGTGATCAGCGTCGTCTGATCGAGGCCCAGCTCCTCGGAGCCGTAGATCGACGCCTGCGAGATCACCGTCTGGACCCCGTCGTTGTAGATCAGATACGCCAGCAGGAACGACAGCGTCAGCGGATGCCTGCGCATGTCGCGCAGTGTGGCCAGCAGCTGCCGCCAGCCGGAGCCGACCGCGCCCTCGCCGCTCGGCGTCACCTGCCGGTCCCGCAGGCGCCGCAGCGGCACGAGTGTGAAGGCGCCCCACCACAGGCCCGCCGACGCCAGACAGATGCGAACTGCCGCCGACTCCGAGAGACCGAATGAATCGTGGCCCGAGTACAGGACCAGATTCAGCACCAGCACCAGCGCCCCGGACGTATAGCCGAAGGCCCAGCCCCGGGACGAGACCGCGTCGCGTTCCTCGGGCTCCGCGATCTGCGGCAGATACGCGTTGTAGAGGACCATCGACACGGACAGGGAGGCGTTGGCGACGATCAGCAGGAACGCGCCCAGCAGATAGCGCTCGCCGTCCAGGAAGAACATGGCCGTCGTCGCGGCCGCCCCCACATAGGCCGCCACCGCCAGCAGTGGCTTCTTGCGCCCGGTACGGTCTGCCGCCGCGCCTGCCAGCGGCATCAGCAGCACGGCGAGCACCATCGAGACCGAGACCGAGTACGCGAAGACCGAGCCCGCGCGCACCGGGATGCCCAGCGGGTGCACAAAGCCGTCGGCGTCCGCGGCGGCCTTCGCCACCGCTGTCAGATACGGCCCGAGGAAGACGGTCAGCACACTCGTCGAATAGACGGAGCATGCGAAGTCGTAGAAATACCAGCCGCGTTGCTCGCGTCTGCGCTCAGTCGTCCCGGTCGTCCGGCCCGCGGTGTCGGTCGTCACGCCGCGCCCCCTCGCTCGTCCCGTTGTGCAGACGCGCGGGGTTCAGACCCAGACTCCCCGGTCGGTCAGTACCGTGCGCAACGTCTCCAGATGATCGGTCATGATGCCATCCACGCCGAGATCCAGGAGCGCTGCCATCCGGTCCGCGTCGTTCACGGTCCAGACATGCACCTGCAGACCGCGCTCGTGCGCCGCCCGCACAAAGCGCCGGTCCACCACACGGATGCCGCTCTGCGACTCGGGGACCTGGGCACACACCGCGCCCATGCGCAGGGCAGCGGGAATTCCGTACGAGCGCAGCCGCAGGCCCAGTACGCCCCGCACGCCGTACGAGGTGGCCAGGCGCGGCCCTGCCAGCCGCGTCGCCCGCGCCACCCGGCCCTCCGAGAACGAGCCGACGCACACCCGCTCCCAGACGCCCGCCCGGCGGATCAGATCGACCAGCGGAACGAGTGCGGGCTCCGCCTTGATGTCCACATTCCAGCGGGCGTCCGGGAACTCCTCGAGCAGCTCCTCGAAGAGCGCCAGCGGCTCCTTGCCGCCCACCCTGGCCTTCTGCACCTCGCTCCAGGGCAGCTCCGCGATCCTGCCGCCGGCGTCCGTCACCCGGTCCAGCGTCGTGTCGTGGAAGGCGACCAGCTTGCCGTCCGCGGTCGTGTGCACATCGGTCTCGAAGTAGCGGTAACCAAGACCGGCGGCCCGCCGGAAGGCGGCCGCGGTGTTCTCGATCCCGTCCGCCGCGCCGCCGCGATGGGCGAAGGCGAGCGTGGAGGGGTGGTCCAGATAGGGGTGGAGTACGCGGGTCACTCCCGCAGTATCGCCTGCTCGGGTGTCCTCGCGGCGACGACCGTGCTGCCACTGCCCTGATCGGAGATGGCGAAGATGCGCAGGAACAGCTGCGCCAGTGGCCCGATCGCCAGGGCGTAGGCGACCGTGCCCACGCCCACCGTGCCGCCGAGGACGAAGCCGGTCGCCACTACGGCCACCTCGATCGCCGTACGGACCAGCCGGATCGAACGGCCCGTGACCCGGTGCAGACCCGTCATCAGACCATCACGCGGACCGGGGCCGAAGCGGGCCGCGATGTACAGCCCCGTCGCCACGCCGTTGAGAACGATGCCGCCGATCAGCACCGGAATCTGCACCGCGAGCCCGTGCACGTCCGGCACCAGGGCGAGCGTGCCGTCCATCGCGATGCCGATGGCGAAGACATTGGAGACCGTGCCGAGCCCCGGCCGCTGCCTGATCGGAATCCACAGCAGCAGCACGGCCGCGCCGACAATGATGGAAACGACGCCGATCGTCAGCCCCGTCCGCTCGGCCAGGCCCTGATGCAGCACCCCCCAGGGTTCGAGCCCGAGCCCGCCGCGCACAAGGAGCGCCGAGCTCACTCCGTACAGGGTCAGACCGATGTAGAGCTGCAGCAGTCTGCGGGTGAGATGCGTGGGCACGGCGGTCACGTGACCCCCCTCTGGTGGTTGTGGACTGACCCATGACACTCTGTGGCTACGGAACTGATGCCAACCATGGCCAATTCAAGGAAGGTGGACTGACTTCCATGACGCAGTGGACCTCTGCCGTGGGGGCGGCGCAGCTCGCCCGGCAGCTCACCTCCCAGCAGCCCCGCCCGGCCGGGCCCGGCGCCCGCAAGCCGCCCGCCTACCGCGCACTCGCCGACGGTATCCGGCTGCTCGTCCTCGAAGGCCGCGTGCCCGTCGCCGCCCGGCTGCCCGCCGAACGCGAGCTGGCACTGTCGCTGTCCGTCAGCCGTACGACCGTCGCCGCCGCATACGAGGCGCTGCGCGCCGAGGGCTTCCTCGAATCCCGCAGGGGAGCGGGCAGTTGGACCTCTGTACCGGCCGGGAACCCGCTGCCCGCACGCGGCCTCGAACCCCTGCCGCCCGAGTCGCTCGGATCGATGATCGACCTCGGCTGCGCGTCCCTGCCCGCGCCCGAACCCTGGCTGACCCGAGCTGTCCAGGGCGCACTCGAAGAGCTGCCGCCGTACGCCCACACCCACGGCGACTATCCGGCCGGTCTGCCCGCGCTGCGTCAGATGCTCGCCGACCGCTACACCGAGCGCGGCATCCCGACCATGCCCGAGCAGATCATGGTCACCACCGGGGCGATGGGCGCGATCGACGCCATCTGTCATCTCTTCGCCGGGCGCGGCGAGCGCATCGCCGTCGAGTCCCCCTCCTACGCCAACATCCTTCAGCTGATGCGGGCAGCGGGCGCCCGCCTCGTGCCGGTGGCCATGGCCGAGGGGCTGACCGGCTGGGATCTCCCGCGCTGGCGGCAGGTGCTGCGGGATGCCGCACCCCGGCTCGCCTATGTGGTGGCCGACTTCCACAACCCGACCGGAGCCCTGGCCGACGAGGACCAGCGCCGCCGCCTCGTCGACGCGGCACGCTCCGCCGGCACGGTCCTCGTCGTCGACGAGACCATGTCCGAGCTCTATCTGGACGAGGGCATCGAGATGCCGCGGCCCGTCTGCGCCTTCGACCCGGCGGGCAGCAATGTCCTCACGGTCGGCTCGGCCAGCAAGGCCTTCTGGGCGGGGATGCGCATCGGCTGGGTGCGCGCGGCCCCGGACGTGATCCGCTCGCTGGTCGCGGCACGTGCGTACGCCGATCTGGGCACCCCCGTTCTGGAACAGCTCGCGGTCAACTGGCTGATGCAGACCGGAGGCTGGGAGGAGGCCGTCGCCATCCGGCGGGGCCAGGCGCGGGAGAACCGCGACGCCCTGGTCACGGCGGTGCGCAGGGAGCTGCCCGACTGGGAGTTCGACGTGCCGAGCGGCGGGCTCACCCTGTGGGTGCGCACCGGTGGTCTGTCCGGCTCCCGGCTCGCCGAGGTCGGCGAACGGGTGGGTGTGCGGGTGCCGTCGGGGCCCCGCTTCGGTGTCGACGGGGCCTTCGAGGGCTATGTCCGGCTGCCGTTCACGGTCGGCGGTCCGGTCGCGGACGAGGCGGCTACGCGACTGGCAGCCGCGGCGCGGCTCGTGGAGACGGGCGCGACCACCGGGACGGAAGCCCCGCGGACGTTCGTCGCCTGAGTCTGCGGAGTTTGTCGCCGGACGGGACTTGTCAGCTCTCGGCCGATACGGGATCCGGTACGGCATCGAGCGCGGCCCCGTCCTGCCGCTCCGGCAGCAGCTCAAGCACGGCCTGCCGGTGTGCGTCGCTCGTCGCCTCGTCGTACGGGTCCGGCGTCGCCGGCACCTGAAGCCTGAGCACCGGACCGGTACCGAGCCGCGCATAGCCGCGGCCCGGCGGGACCTCGGGTGTAGGCGTGGTGTGCGGCGCGGTCCCGAGGACGGACTCGACCTGCTCGAAGCCGGCGGGGCCCAGCACGACCCGCGCGCGGGTGTGCGTCCGTACGGCCTCGGTGAGCGAGTCCAGGCTGTCGAACTGCTCGGCCACGACCACCGTGACCTGCGCGGCTCTGCCGTGCCGCAGCGGCACCTGAAGGAGCTGCTGCGGATCGGTGTGCCCGTCGGCCGCCGCGAGGTGACCGAAGATGCTCGGCCGGTCCAGCAGGATCCACAGCGGGCGCTTGGTGTCGTCGGGAGCGGGATGCCCGGCCTGCCGGGCGCGGTTGGCGGCGATCAGCCGGCGCTCGGTCTCGTGCGCCGCCCACTCGAGGCTTGCCAGCGCACCGGCAAGACCGCTCTCGACGGCCAGGACGCCTGCGCGCCCGGTCAGACAGCCGTACTCCCCGGTGCCGCTGCCTTCCACGATCAGTACGTCTCCGTGCTGCAGGGCCTGGAGTGCGATCGAACGCAGCAGGGTCGTGGTGCCGCTGCCGGGCTCGCCGACCGCCAGCAGATGCGGCTCCGTCGAGCGCGGTCCGGTGCGCCAGACGACGGGTGGCGCGTCCCTGGTCTCCTCGCCCTCTGCCACCGGCACGGTGCGCTGCACCGCGTCGGCGTCGGTGAAGCCCAGCACGGTTTCGCCGGGGACAGTGACGAAACGCTGGGCGGCGATGGAGGTGGACAGGGCGGGCAGCACGCTCATCACGAGCCGGTTGCCCTCCTCGTCCCAGGTGAAGAGATACTCGCGGCCGCGCCCGGACTTGGCGTGCAGAAGCTGCTCGATGCGGGCCCGGGACTCGGCCTCGCCGTCGGTGAAGTACGCGGGGTAGGCGACCCGCAGTCGCGTGAGCCGCCCATTGCCGTCGAACTCGTAGTCGCTGAAGGCCTTGTCCCAGTCGCCGCCGTGGGCGAACAGCGGGGCGGGGTCCTCGGCGACGGAGAAGTACGGCACGAGCGCCTCGTAGAGGGCTTGCAGCCGACGGGCCTCGGCTTCGTCGGGGCCGGTCTTCACCGGCGTACGCACCCGGCCCTTCCAGGCGGCCGCGGCCATCACCGAGATCAGGGCGACCAGCGGCCCGTACGGGATGAGCGCGACCACCAGGACGCAGGCCGCGACGAGGAACAGCGTGGGGCCACGCCGTTCCTTGGGCGTCGCGGCCCACCTGTGCCGGGCCATGACTGCCAGCTGCCGCAGACCACGCGTGATGGTGATCAGCGGATGGAGGACGTCCGTGGCACTGTCGGCGGCCGTGCGCGCGATTTCCCGGCTCCGGGCGATCTGTGCGCTGCCGCTGCTGAGAATGCGGGGGAGTGGTCGCCGGGCCACATCGGTCTCCTGAAGGTGCGATGGGTGCAGATGGTGCTGGCCGGTACTGCGGGCGTCAGAACTTGATCCCGCCCAAGAGGCTGGCGAGACTCGCGCTGCCGGCCTTGATGCTGGGTGCGATGGCGGTGCCCGAGATGAAGAAGCCGAAGAGTCCGCAGACGAATGCGTGGGACCCCTTGAGTCCGTCCTTCCTGAAGAAGAGGAAGACGATGATGCCGAGCAGTACGACGCCTGAGATGGAGAGGATCATGAGCGGTTCTCCTGGTTGAGGGGACAGTCACCATGAGTACTTCCATGCTCACAGGAAGTATCTATGTGATAAAAGGTGCAAATGGGTGAAATTCTCGGGATTTCACTGCACTGGAGGACGTCGGGCCACCGGCCGGGGGGCACACTGCGCGGTTGCACGGCACAGTGCCTCCCTTGCGGTGATCCTTGCCGCAGCCGAGCCGCCTCATGTCGGGTTACGGGCAGTACCCTGTCGATTCACTCGTACGGTGGCTCTTGCCGTGCGCCCCAGGTCAACGCGTGAAAGGCGGTCCGTCCGATGAGCGAAGCCCCGGATCCCGAGGTGATCGAGCTCGCCACCAAGGTCTTCGACCTGGCGCGCCAGGGAGAGACCGAGGCACTCGCCGCGTACATCGACGCCGGTGTGCCCGCCAACCTCACCAATGACCGCGGCGACACCCTCGTCATGCTCGCCGCCTATCACGGGCACGCCCCGGCCGTGGAGGCGCTTCTCGCCCGCGGCGCGGAGCCGGACCGGGCCAACGACCGCGGCCAGACGCCGCTCGCCGGTGCCGTCTTCAAGGGCGAGGACGCCGTCATCCGCGTGCTCCTGGCCGGCTGCGCCGACCCGAAGGCAGGCACGCCCTCCGCGGTGGATACTGCGCGGATGTTTGGGAAGACGGACCTCCTGGAGCTGTTCGGCGATCAGTGAGCGACCAATGAGCCGTCGCCCAGAGGCCGTTGACAGGTCGCCGAGAGGTCGCCGGGAGGGACGCCGTAAATGTGGTCGCGGTGGCGAAATGGGTGGGTCATCATGACGTCAGCCCTACCCCGGACTTCATCCGGGAGTTCCCCCGGGGCCACCGACGAGAGGTAGAGGAAGATGGTCTACACCAAGCAGAAGACGACGGGCGGCCCTACATGTTGCTGCGCGGCCTAGGCATCTCCACTCCCCGGTTGCGTCGACAGCTTGATGTGAGGCTTTTCCCATGTTCGATCCAGTCATAGCGCCGAGCGGCACGCTGCTCGGCCTGCTGCAGAGGGGCCGCGGTGACGGCACGCTGCACGCGCTCGCAGCGCCGCGCGCCGAAGCGCTCGCCGCGCTCAATCACTGCGTACTGAACGACCCCCGCCACGACTGGCAGGTCGAGAACCGCTCCCTGTACTACGCGCGCCTCTACCTGGATCTCCACGGCAGCCTCGAGGAGATCGAGCGCCACCTGTGCGACACCGAAGACCACCTCGACACCGACGAGGCCAGGACCGGCCTCGCGCTCGCGGTGCTGGGGCATCTCGCCTCGTACGGAAGGGGCGACGCCCTTTCACTGCTGCGGCGCTACGCCGCGAGCGGCGCCAACTGGACCTGGGCCCTCGACGAGCTCGCCCTGCGGGACAACGACTCGGGCCTGCGCGCCCTCGCCGCCTCCGTCCTCGCCCGTTTCCCGGCCACCCCGGAGGGCGACGCCGAACTGGCCGTCGCCGTACGGGACGCCTTCGAACCACGGCCCTGGCGGCTGTGGGCCGAAGACCAGCGGGACACGATCGGCGGCCGCGTGCGCGCCGCCCGGGAGGCAGGCTCCTTCGACCGCTGGCAGCGCCAGATGCGACCCACCGGGCCCCGCCCCGGCTGGAGCGTCCAGGCCGTCTTCGACTGGGCCGACCAGGGACTCGAGCGCGGCAGCGCCCTCCACGTGCCCGCCGCCCGCTGCCTGTCCGCCGTTGCGGGACCCGAGGACCGGCCCGCCATCGTCGAAGCCGCACGCGCGGGATCCGACGGCGCGCGCTGTGCCGCGCTGCACTATCTCGCCGAGTCACGCGACACCGTCGTGCTCGATCTGATCGAGGCCGCCGTGTCCGGCGGCTCCCGTACCGTCGCCGATGCCGCCGTCTCGGCGTTCGAGCGGATGTGCGGCGACGGGGCCGTCGACCGGGCCCGCGGCTGGGTCCACCGGCCCGACGCGCTCGGCGCGTCAGCGGCGGGCGTGCTCGCCTGCAGAGGCACGGCCAAGGACGCCAAGCTGGTGCTCGGCGCCCTGCGCGAGACCGTGCGGGCCGACGGGCCCGACGCCCCCCTGCTGTGGACGCTCGTCGACGGAGCCGGACGGCTCGGTATCGGCTGCGCCGCACCCGTACTGCGCCATGTCTACCGCGAGACCGCCTCCTCGCAGCTGCGCGGGCGCGCGGCCCGCGCGCTCGCCGCCACCGATCCCTCCTTCCCCACCGGATTCGCCGTCGAATGCCTGTGGGACTGCGAGGAGACCACCAGGGAAGTCGCCGCGCTGCACGCCGAGACCGGTGATGTGCGCGTCGCCGAGAGACTGCGCCGCCTGGCCGCCGATCCGGCCGAGGAGGCAGAGGTGCAAACCGCCGTACGCAGCAGAATCGGCCCGGACATGCCCGCTGTGTGACATTCGGGACGCGGAAGGGCGGCGGCCACAAACGCTCATGGGACGTTCCCCGAGCGGAAAGATCCACGTTGGGTCAGCCACCCCGAGTGCGACGACAACACGGGTATGCGAGTCGTCATCGTCACCGAATCCTTTCCGCCAGACGTCAATGGTGTGGCGCACTGCGCCCTGCAGACCGCCCGGCACCTCGCCGCGCGCGGTCATGACCCGCTCGTCATAGCCCCGGCAGTCGCCGGGGCCGACGACTCCGACCGAACCGCGCCCTGCCCCGTGGTGCGCGTCCCCTCCCTGCCCCTGCCCGGATATCCCCAAGTACGGGTGGCCCTCCCCAGCCGCCGCGTCGCGGCGACCATCGCCGCCCACCGGGCCGACCTCGTCCACCTGGCCAGCCCGTTCGTGCTCGGCGTGCGCGGCATGGCGGCCGCGGCACGGCTCGGCCTGCCGGCCGTCGCCGTCTACCAGACCGACCTCGCCGGCTACGCCCGCACATACGTGGGCGCCGGCGAAGGCGCTGCGTGGCGGCGCATCCGTACGGTCCACAGCGCCGCGGACCGTACCCTCGCGCCCTCCAGCGCCGCTCTGCGCGATCTGGAGGAGCACGGTGTCGAGCGGGTGCGGCTGTGGCCGCGCGGCGTGGACACCGCACGTTTTCGGCCGGAGCTGCGGGACGAGGAACTCCGTCGCGAGCTCGCCCCGAACGGCGAGCTGATCGTCGGCTACGTCGGCCGGCTCGCCCCCGAGAAGCATGTCGAGCTGCTCGCCGGGGCCTGCGGGATGCCCGGCGTACGCGTCGTCGTCGTGGGTGACGGGCCGAGCGAGACCACCCTGCGCAGCGCGCTGCCCGGGGCCGTCTTCCTCGGCCGCAGGACCGGAGACGACCTGGCGCGGATCTTCGCCTCGCTGGACGTCTTCGCGCACACCGGTCCGTACGAGACCTTCTGCCAGACCGTGCAGGAGGCCATGGCCAGCGGCGTGCCGGTCATCGCCCCGGCCGCGGGCGGGCCGCTCGACCTGGTCGACCACGGGCGTACGGGCATGCTGGTCGAGCCGCGGGACGTGGACGCGGTGTCCACGGCCGTCGCGGCGCTCGCCGCCGACCCGCAGCTGCGGGCCGCCTACGGGCGCGCAGGACGGGCCGCAGTCGAGGGCAGGACCTGGGCCGTGATCGGGGATCTGCTCCTCGACCACTACGCCGAGGTGCTCGGCGCGCGTACGGCGGTGGCGGCATGAGCGCGCTGCGGATCGTACGGCTCGCGAACTTCGTCACCCCCGCCTCCGGCGGCCTGCGCACCGCGCTGCGCGAGCTCGGCAAGGGCTACGCCGCCGCGGGCCACGAGCCCGTGCTGATCGTTCCCGGAGACGTGGAGAGCGACCGGATGACCCCCCAAGGGCGGGTCATCACCCTGCCCGGGCCCGAGCTGCCCGGCACCGGCGGCTACCGCGTGCTGGCCGCCCGGCGACGGCTGCGGGACGTCCTGGAGCTCCTGGAGCCCGACCGGATCGAGGTCTCCGACCGCACCACCCTGCGGTGGACCGGCGAGTGGGCGCGGCGCCACCGCATCCCCTCGGTGATGGTCTCGCACGAGACGGCCGACGGTGTGCTGCGCACCTGGGGTCTTTCCGAGTCCGTCGCGGCCCGGACCGCGGACCGGCTCAACCGCCGTACCGCCTGGGCGTATTCGCGGATCGTGTGCACCACGGAGTGGGCGGAGCGGGAGTTCATCCGCATTGGGGCGCGCAATGTCGTACGAGCGCCCCTCGGCGTTGACCTGCGCCGCTGCAGGCCGGGGCGGCGCAGCACGGTGCTGCGCGCCAAGCACGCCGCCGGGGCCGAGGTGCTTGTGCTGCTCTGCTCCCGGCTGTCGGTGGAGAAGCGTCCGGGCATGGCCCTGGACGCGCTCGCCGAGCTCCGGGCGCGGGGCGTGAAGGCCTCCCTCGTTGTCGCGGGCGACGGGCCGCTGCGGGCCGCGCTGATCCGCAGGGCCCGTGCCGAGCGGCTGCCTGCCCAGTTCCTCGGCTATGTCGGCGACCGCGAGGCGGTGGCCGATCTGCAGGCGGCTGCGGACATCTGCCTGGCGCCCGGGCCCGCCGAGACCTTCGGGCTCTCGGCCCTGGAGGCACTCGCCTGTGGCACGCCGGTCGTCGCGAGCGCGTCGTCGGCGCTGCCCGAGGTGATCGGGGACGCGGGAGCGGCCGCGGTCGACACGCCGACGGACTTCGCCGACGCGGTGCAGAAGCTGCTGGCCCGTCCCGAGGACGAACGCCGCGAGGCGGCCAGGGCGCGGGCCGAACTCTTCGACTGGCTGCGGTCGGTGGACGCGTTCCTGGCGGCCCACGACGCACCGCGGCTGCGCGAGCGGGCACACGGAGAGGGAGTGGCGGCATGACGGCCGCACCGGCGACCGCGGTCGCGGACGAATCGGAATCGGAGGGCGGGGCTTCGAGCGCCCGCGATGCGCCGATAGCGGTGGTGGGACTGGGGGCGCGCCCCACGCACGCCGGTCTCGGCGCGGCCGAGCTCGCATCCGTACCCACCACAAGGGCGCTGCGTTTCGTCGCCCTCGGGGACTCCCTCACCGAAGGTGTGGGCGACCGGGTCGCCGAAGGGTGGCGCGGGTGGGCCGCCCTGCTCGCCGGCGGGATCGGCTGCGTCCAGGCGCCCGCCGAGTTCCGCAACCTCGCCGTCAGCGGCGCCCTCACCAGGGACGTCGCCGAACGGCAGACCCCCGAGGCGCTGGCGTTCGCACCGGACATCGCGTCCGTGCTCGTCGGGGTGAACGACACCTTGCGCTGCACCTTCGACATCGAGGACATGACCCGGCAGCTCGACTCCGTATGCGCGCAGCTGACCGCGGGCGGAACCATGCTGCTGACGGCCTGTCTGCCCGATCCCGGCAGCATGCTCGGTCTTCCCCTGCCGCTCGCCCGCCCCCTCGCGAGGCGCCAGCGGGCGGTCAACGCCGTCGTCCACGCCCTGTCGGCCCGTTACGGCGCCGTACATCTGCATGCCGCGGAGGCGTCCTGGGTCGCCGACCGGACGATGTGGAGCGCCGACCGGCTGCATCCGGGCGAGCGCGGGCACCGGATGATCGCGCGGCGTTTCCACGAGCTGCTGGCCGAGCGCGGGCTCGCCCACGGGACCGCGCCCGGCAGCGACCCCGAACAGGCCCCTCCGGGCCGCGCCGCCGCCGCGCTGTGGCTCGCCACGGCCGGGACCGGATGGGTGGCGCGCCGATGCACCGATCTGCTGCCGCAGCTGCTGCGGCTGGCGGGCGCGGAGGTACGCCACTGGGCACGCGGCACCAGTGAACGCCTGGACCGCAGCGCGGAGCACGCGCTGTCGGCGGCGCTGGCTGCCGTGTCCCTGGACGTTTCCCTTGCCAGAATGGGGGAATGAGCGGGCGCTGGGAATTCTGGATCGACCGTGGCGGCACCTTCACCGACATCGTGGGCAGACGGCCCGACGGACGGCTGGTGTCCCGGAAGCTGCTCTCGCACAACCCGGAGCGGTACCGGGACGCGGCCGTCGCCGGGATCCGGCTGCTCCTGGGCGTGGCCCCGGGCGACCCCGTGCCGGCCGACCGGGTCGACAGCGTCAAGATGGGCACCACCGTCGCCACCAACGCCCTCCTCGAACGGCGTGGCGAGCCGACGGTGCTGGTCATCACCGAGGGCTTCAGGGACGCGCTGCGGATCGCGTACCAGAACCGCCCCCGGCTCTTCGACCGCCGGATCGTGCTGCCCGAGGCGGTGTACGAGCGCGTCATCGAGGTCCCCGAGCGTGTCGACGCGCAGGGCGAGACCGTCCGGCCCCTCGATCTGGCAAGCGTCACCGAGCAGTTGAAGGCAGCCCGCGCCGAAGGCTTCAGCAGTGCCGCGGTCGTGCTGGTGCACGGCTACCGCCATCCCGCCCACGAGACCCGCATCGCCGAAGCCGCCCGCGCGCTCGGTTTCACCCAGGTCAGTTGCTCCCACGAGGTCAGCCCGCTGATCAAACTGGTACCGCGCGGCGACACCACCGTCGTCGACGCCTATCTCTCGCCGATCCTGAGGCGGTACGTGGACGAGGTCGCGGCCGAACTCGACGGCATCCGCCTGATGTTCATGCAGTCCAACGGCGGACTGCGCGAGGCCGCCCACTTCCGCGGCAAGGACGCCGTGCTCTCGGGACCGGCGGGCGGCGTCGTCGGCATGGCCCGCACCGCCGAACAGGCCGGATTCGGCCGGGTCATCGGCTTCGACATGGGCGGCACGTCCACCGATGTGTCGCACTACGCGGGCAAGTTCGAGCGCGAGCTCGGCACCCAGGTCGCCGGTGTGCGGATGCGCGCACCCATGATGAACATCCACACCGTTGCCGCGGGTGGCGGCTCCGTCCTCCACTTCGACGGCCGCCGCTACCGCGTGGGACCCGACTCTGCAGGGGCCGTCCCCGGCCCCGCCTGCTACCGCCGCGGCGGCCCGCTCACCGTCACCGACGCCAATGTGATGCTGGGGCGCATCCAGCCCGACCACTTTCCCGCGGTCTTCGGCCCCGGGGGCGACCAGCCACTGGACGCCGAAACCGTGCGCGAGCGCTTCGCCGCGCTCGCCGAGAACGTGCACAAGGAGAGCGGCACACAGCGCACGCCTGAGGAAGTCGCCGCCGGTTTCCTGGAGATCGCCGTCCTCAACATGGCGAACGCGGTGAAGAAGATCTCCGTGCAGCGCGGCCACGACATCACCCGCTACGCACTGACCTCCTTCGGCGGCGCGGGCGGCCAGCACGCCTGCGCGGTCGCCGACGCACTCGGCGTCAACACCGTCATCGTGCCGCCGCTGGCCGGGGTGCTCTCCGCGTACGGCATCGGGCTCGCCGACGCGACCGCCATGCGCGAGCAGTCCGTGGAGGCGGAGCTCGACGAGGCGGCCCTCGGGCGCGTACGCACCCTCTGCGACGAACTTGCCGCACGCACCCGCGCCGAACTGCGCGCCGACGCCGTCGCGGACGCCGCGATCACCACGCACGCGCGCGTGCTGCTCCGTTACGCGGGAACGGACGCGGCACTGCCCGTGCCCCTGGACACCGTCGCCGCGATGAAGGAGGCCTTTGAAACGACCCACCGTTCGCGCTACGCGTTCACCATGGACAAGCCGCTCGTGGTGGAGGCGGTCTCCGTCGAGGCGGTGGGCACGGCCGGTGAGCACGGCGCGTACATCGTCGAAGAGATCGCGGGCGACGGCGAGTTCGCCCCGCGGGCCGTGGTGCGGATGTTCGTGGACGGCGAGCATCGGGACACGCCTCTGTACCACCGTTCGGATCTGCGCACCGGCGACCGTGTGGAAGGACCGGCGATCATCGCCGAGGCCGATGCCACCACCGTCGTCGACCCGGGCTGGCGCGCGGCCCCGGACGAGGGCGGGCATCAGCTGCTGACGCGCGTACGGCCACGCCCGAGCCGGGTCGCCGTGGGCACCGAAGTCGACCCGGTGCTCCTGGAGGTCTTCAACAACCTCTTCATGGCCATCGCCGAGCAGATGGGCGTACGCCTGGAGAACACCGCCCACTCCGTCAACATCAAGGAGCGGCTCGACTTCTCCTGCGCCCTCTTCGACGCGAACGGCAATCTGATCGCCAACGCGCCCCATATCCCCGTCCATCTCGGCTCGATGGGCGAGTCGATCAAGGAGGTGCTGCGCCGCAACGAAGGCTCGATGAAGCCGGGCGACGTGTATGCGATCAACGACCCGTACCACGGAGGCACCCATCTGCCCGATGTCACGGTCGTGACACCCGTGTTCGACGGGGACGAGCTGCGCTTCCTGGTGGCCTCGCGCGGCCACCACGCCGAGATCGGCGGTATCACCCCCGGCTCCATGCCCGCCTTCAGCCGCACTGTGGACGAGGAGGGTGTGCTCTTCGACAACTGGCTGCTCGTGCGTGACGGGCGGCTGCGCGAGGCCGAGACCCGGGAGCTGCTGACCACCGCCCGCTACCCGTCCCGCGCGCCCGACACCAACCTCGCCGACCTGCGGGCCCAGATCGCCGCCAACGAGAAGGGAATTTCCGAACTGCGCAAGATGGTCGGCCAGTTCGGACTCGATGTCGTCCAGGCCTATATGCAGCACGTACGGGACAACGCGGAGGAGTCGGTGCGCCGTATCGTCGCCGGGCTGAGCGACGGCGCGTACCGGTACGAGACCGACGGCGGCGCGGTCATCCAGGTGGCCCTGCGCGTGGACCGCGCGGCACGCAGCGCCGTCATCGACTTCACCGGCACTTCGCCGCAGCAGCCGGGGAATTTCAACGCCCCCAAGTCCGTGGTGATGGCCGCGGTGTTGTACGTCTTCCGGACGCTGGTCGCCGACGACATTCCGCTCAACAGCGGCTGTCTGGAGCCGCTGGACGTGAGGGTGCCGGACGGCTCGATGCTCGCGCCCGCCCACCCTGCGGCCACGGTCGCGGGAAATGTTGAGACCTCGCAAGCCGTCACCGGCGCGCTGTACGCGGCGCTGGGCGTCCAGGCCGAGGGCTCGGGCACGATGAACAATCTGACCTTCGGCAACGACCGCGTGCAGTACTACGAAACGGTGGCCAGCGGCTCGGGTGCGGGCGACGGCTTCGACGGGGCGGACGCCGTGCAGACCCATATGACCAACTCGCGTCTGACCGACCCCGAAGTGCTGGAGTGGCGCTATCCGGTGCGCGTGGACGCCTTCGCCGTACGGGAGGGCAGCGGCGGGCAGGGGCGCTGGAGCGGCGGCCGTGGAGTGGTCCGCAGAATCCGCTTCCTGGAGCCGATGACGGTGGCGCTGCTCACCGGGCACCGCCGCGTCCCGCCGTACGGCATGGCGGGCGGTGGGACGGGCGCGCTCGGCACGAACCTGGTGGAGCGGGCCGACGGCACCGTGACGCAGCTGCGCGGCGTCGACTCGGTGGACGTCGGTCCCGGGGACGTGCTCGTGATGCACACGCCGGGCGGCGGGGGATACGGGACTCCGGGGACGTAGTCGGCGGGCGGGGTCCAGGTGGGTCCGGGGGCTTGGTGTCCGTGGGCCCGGGTGGGGTCAGCGGACCGGGACGAAGCGGACGGGTATGCCCGGCACGGCCTGTGCAGCCGCCGCGAGATCCCGCTCGTCGACGACCGCCACGACCGGATAGCCGCCGGTGGTCGGGTGATCGGCGAGAAAAACCACAGGGCAGCCGTCCGGCGGCACCTGCACGGCCCCCAGCACCATGCCCTCGCTGGGCAGTTCACCGGTCTGCGCCCGCTCCAGCGACGGCCCTTCGGTACGCAGCCCGATCCGGTTGCTCGCCGACGAGACCCGGTAGGCGCCACGGGCCAGCGTGTTGAGTGCCGACCCTGTGAACCAGTCGGCACGCGGCCCGTACCGCACGCGCAGTACCAGCTCGCCCGGCGGGGCGGGATGCGGGACAGCGTCCACGCGCGCGTGCGCCGCGGGCGGGCTGCCCAGGGGGAGTACGCTTCCGTCCGCGAGCGGTGCGGGACCGAGGCCCGAGAGCAGATCCGTGGACCGGCTGCCGAGCACCGGTTCGACGGCCACTCCGCCGCCGAACGCGATGTAGCTGCGCACCCCGAAAGCCGCGGACCCGATGTCCAGGAGGGCACCGGCGGGCACGTGCACCGGGGCTCCCCAGGCCGCCGGCCGTCCGTCCACGGTCACCGGGCAGGGAGCACCGCCGACGGCCACGGTCACCGCACAACGCGGGCGTACGGCACAGCCGTTGAGCGTCGTCTCCAGGACGGCCGCCTCCACGCGGTTGCCGACGAGCCGGTTGGCCAGCCGGGCGGCCGGCAGGTCGAGTGCGCCCGAGCGCGGCACCCCGAGATGGGCGTGCCCCGGCCGCCCAAGATCCTGCACGGTCGTCAGTGCCCCGGCCCGTACGACGGCAAAGGCCCGGTCGGTCATCGGCACTCCGGAACGAAGCGCACGCGCGTCCCCGGCGACAGCAGCGCTGCGGGCTCCCGCGCCGGGTCCCACAGCACGGTGTCCGTCGCCCCGATGAGCTGCCAGCCGCCGGGTGACGAGCGCGGATACACCCCGGTGTACGAGCCCGCCAGCGCCAGCGCGCCGGCCGGGACCGACGTGCGCGGGGTCGACCTGCGCGGCACCGCGTACTGCGGCGACAGCCCGGTCAGATAGCCGAAGCCGGGCGCGAACCCGCAGAATGCGACCCGGAATTCGGCCGCCGAATGGATTCGTACAGCCTCCTCCTCGGACACCTGCCACAGCGCCGCGACATCCGCCAGATCGGGACCGTCGTAGCGGACGGGTATGTCGATGGCGTCCTGCACGCGCGCGTGGAGCGCCGGAATTTCCCATTCCATAAGCTCCCGCGCGAAGTGCCCGGGCCTCTCGAGCCCGTCGAGCAGCACCGTACGCGCGGCGGGCACGATCTCCCGGATCGGGGGGAGGGTGCCCGAGGAGCGGCGGCGCAGCAGTTCGGCATGGAGCGCCCCGGCCTTGTCGCCGTCGTCGAGCTCGACGAGGAGCGCCCGGTCGCCGACCGGCAGGGCTCTCATACGAAGGCCTCCACACGGACGCCCACGGTCTCCAGCTGCCGCCGCACCCGGCGGGCGAGCGTGACCGCCCCCTCGGTGTCGCCGTGCAGACAGAGCGAACGGGCCCGCACGGGGACCGACTGACCGCAGCGCGAGGTGAGCACCCCGAACCGGGCCATGCTGACCGAGCGTTCGACGACGGCGGCCGGGTCGCTGAGCACCGCGCCGTCCTGTCCGCGCGGCACAAGCGTCCCTTCGGCGGTGTAGGCACGGTCCGCGAACGCCTCGGTGACGGCGGGCAGTCCGGACTTCTCCGCCATGGTGTGCAGCTTCGATCCCGGCAGTCCGAGCAGCGGCAGCCGCTCGCCGGCCAGCAGTACGCCGTCGACGACGGCCGCCGCCTGCTCCTCGTCGTGGACGACCCGGTTGTAGAGGGCGCCATGAGGTTTGACGTACGAGACACGCGACCCGGCCGCCCGGGCGAAGATCTCCAACGCGCCTATCTGATAGGCGATCTCGGCGGACAGTTCGTCCGGCGGGACATCCATGGAGCGCCGTCCGAAGCCGGCCAGATCGCGGTACGAGACCTGGGCGCCGATCCGCACGCCGCGTTCCGCCGCCAGCTCGCAGACGCGCCGCATCGTGGCCGCGTCCCCGGCATGGAAGCCGCAGGCGACATTGGCGCTGGTGACGACGGACAGCAGCTGCTCGTCGTCGGTCAGCCGCCAGCGGCCGAAGCCCTCGCCGAGGTCGGCGTTGAGATCGATGGACGCCCAGGTCATGTGCTCCTCATTCCTGCTGCTCGTCAGGCCGCGCGGTACTGCTCGTCGCGGGCGTCCGTGGTCACACCAGCTCCTTGCCGCGCGTCTCGGGCAGACCGAGGAGCGCCACGACCGCGAGGCCGTAGCCGACGGCGCCGAGGACGAGCGCGCCGCCCACACCCCAGCTGTCGGACAGAAAGCCCACCAGGGTGGGCAGGAACGCGCCCACGCCGCGGCCGCAGTTGTAGGTGAAGCCCTGGCCGGTGCCGCGGACGGCCGTCGGATACAGCTCGCTGAGGAACGAACCGAAGCCGCTGAAGATCGCGGACATGCAGAACCCGAGCGGGAAGCCGAGGACCAGCAGCAGGCCGTTCGCCCCGGACGGGATGTTCGTGTACGCGATGATCCCGATGGCCGACAGCACGGCGAAGAGCGTGATGTTCTTCTTGCGGCCGATCCGGTCGGTGAGATAGCCGCCGGTGAGATAGCCGATGAAGGAGCCGGATATCAGGAAGGTGAGGTAGCCGCCGGTGCCGACGACGGTGAGCCCCCGCTCGGTCTTCAGATACGTGGGCACCCACGTAGCGAGCGTGTAGTAGCCGCCCTGGACGCCGGTTGAGAGCAGCGTTGCGAAGAGCGTGGTGCGCAGCAGGTCGTTCCTGAAGATCGAGAAGAAGGAGCCGCGCTCGGTGCTTGCTGCGCGCCGCGCAGCCGCCTCGGGCGCGTCGCTGACATTCCGCCGTACGTAGATCACCAGCAGCGCCGGCAACGCACCCGTCCAGAACATCACGCGCCAGGCGGTGTCGGCGTCGAGGAACTGGAAGACCAGGGTGTAGACGATGACGGCGAGCGCCCAGCCCGCCGCCCACGCGCTCTGGACGGCACCGAGGGTACGGCCGCGGTGCTTGGCGCTCGCGTACTCCGCGACCAGGATCGCGCCGACGGCCCACTCGCCGCCGAAGCCGAGGCCCTGAAGGGCGCGGAAGACCAGCAGCGTCTCGTAGTTGGGGGCGAATCCGCACAGCACGGTGAACACCGCATAGGTGATCACCGTCAGCATCAGCGCCTTCACCCGGCCCACCCGGTCGGCGAGTACGCCGGCCAGTGCCCCTCCCACCGCCGAGACGACCAGCGTGACGGTGGTGAGAAGTCCGGTCTGTCCGTTGTCGAGACCGAAGTACGCCGCGATCGCCACCATGCTCAGCGGCAGCGTGAAGTAGTCGTAGGAGTCGAGGGCGTACCCGCCGAACGCGCCGCCGAAGGCGCGGCGGCCGCGCGGACCGAGAGCCTTCAGCCAGGCGAACGCGCCGGTGTTCTCCGGGAGTTCGCCCTGCTTCGACTGGGTCTGGGTCGTACTCATCTGCACCTCGCAGAAGGGGAGGAGGGTGCTGTCGAGACTGTGCGGTGACGCCAAGGTAGGGGATTGTTGAACGATCCGACAAGAGTCATGTCGGGTCGTTCTTGCTTCTACGATGGAGTCCGCACGCCGGCGGAGTGGCCGGCGAGGAGAGAGGGCGTTGTGGGGACGACGGAGCCCGGGATCGGCGGACTGGCGGACGACCGCCCGCTGTTGGGTCGCACCAGCACGGCGGAGAGGGTCGCCGACATCCTGCGCACGCGCATCGCGGAGGGCTACTTCCCGCCGGGAGAGCGCCTTTCCGAGGACAGCATCGGCAAGGCGCTCGGCGTCTCGCGCAACACGCTGCGGGAGGCTTTCCGGCTGCTGACTCACGAGCGGCTGCTCGCCCATGAGCTCAACCGTGGGGTATTTGTCCGGAAGCTGGCCGTCCAGGACGTCGTGGACATCTACCGCACACGGCTGCTGGTCGAATGCGCCGTCGTCCACGGTCTCGGAAAGCCGCCGTACGCGCTCGAAGAGCTCGAAGCGGCCGTGGCGGGCGGTGAGCGCTCGGAGCGCGAGCGCGACTGGAAGGGCGTCTCGACCGCCAACATCCACTTCCACCGCGAACTCGTCGCCCTCGCCGGCAGCGCGCGCACCGACGAGCTGATGCGCAGTGTGCTGGCCGAGCTCCGGCTCGCCTTCCACGTGGTGGACAACCCGCGACGGCTGCACCAGCCCTATCTCGTACGCAACCGGGCAATCCTCGAAGCGCTTCAGGCGGGCGACCGGACCGGCGCCGAGCGGCTGCTCACCGACTACCTCGACGATTCGCGGACGCAGATGGTGGAGACGTACGCGCATCTCGTCGCCGACGAGGACACGGACGCGGACACGGACACGGACGGAGCGTAGCCGGACGGTCGCTTCTGCGCCGTTTCGACCGTTGTCAGTGCGAGGACCTAATCTGTGCAGCGTGACTTCGCCTGTCTCGACTGCCTCGACGGAATTCGTTCCGCCCCAGCTCAGCGCGGCGCCGCGGCCCGCGCAGGGCCCGGCCGCCGACGAAGGGCTGGCGCGGCGGCTGCGCGCGCTCGCGTGCACCGCGCCGCTGCACGACCTCGACACCCGCAAGGCGAATCTCGCGGGGGAGTACACGGTGTACGCGATGGCGGAGGTCGCCCTCGCGGCCATCGACCTCGTCACGCTCAACATGGACTTCGACACCGGCGCCGACCACGACCAGATAGTGGCCAGGCTCCTCCCGCGCGTCGCCGCCCAGGCACCGCAGCGCCCGGTCGCCGAGCACGAGCGGGTCGCCCGCTGGGTGCTGGAGAACCTGATCAACGTGGGCAGCGTGGACCGCGGCTTCCGCGCGGTGTACGGCACCTTCGGCCCCGACGGCGTCTACACCCGCCGTGACTACGACTTCAAACTCATCGAGGAAGTCCCGGGATACGGCGGCAGCGTCTATCTCCGCGCGACCGACGAGGCGGTCAACGTCCTGGTCGGCGCGCTCGACACGGATGTCACCAGCGCCCAGATCGCGGCCGAGGTGAAGCTGGAGGTCCTGATCAGCCGGGGCAGGCTCGCCGACGCCCAGCTGGCGGCGGAGCAGGCCCGATACCGGACCGTGCAGTACGCCGAGACGCTCCGCAGAACCCTGGAGGCGACCCGGCGCAATGTCCGTGCCGTCGACTGGCTCAACGCCGTCCCCGACATGATCGCCGAGGCGCTCGACCATGTCGCCGACCGCTACCGCCATGAGAACGCGATCCTGACGAACATCCGCAAGGCGCGCGACGAAGCCGAGGACCCCGAGCACAAGCGCCGCGCCGCCGAGCTCGTCGACATCGTCAAGGACTGCATCCGCCGTCACACCCAGCTGCAGTCCCGGCTCCTTGAGGCGGGCCCGCTGTTCCGCGCCGAACAGGACCGCCAGGCCTTCGCCCGCCCGACCGCGCGGACCGGACTCGATCTGTACGGACAGCTGCTGGCGCCGCTGCTGCCGCTCCCCGTGGAGGCGGCGATCCGCGTCACGGACGCGTTCTTCGCCCGCGGGACGGGGCTGCGCACACCGTCGTCCGTACGGGTCGGCGATCTGGTCGACATGCTGCTCACGCCGCCGCTGGAGCGCGAGCACCTCGGGGCCGAGATGCCCGAACCGGATCTCATCGCCACGCCCGACGACAGCCGCTTCAGCGAGGAGCAGCTGGCGAGCGCGATGGAACTGCTCGACCTGGAGCACGACGCGCCGCGCCGCCTCTCCGGCCTGCTGGCCGAGGCGCGCCGCCGCGACCCCGAACTGCCGTATCTGGTGGCCCTGCTGGCCATCCACGCGGCAAGCCCCCCGGTCGGCACGGCCTACCGCCAGGGCGAGGAGCGGCTCCTGTTCGCCGTCGACGACGGCACGGACCTGGACGACCCGGAATTCGGCGGCGCGGACCTGATCGTGGGCACGGCGCTGCTGGACGCGGCGGGCATGGCGGCGGCGCGTTCGGAGGCGGCATGAGCACGATCCCCGGGGCTCCGCCCCGGACCCCTGCGCCTCAATCGTCGGCGGGGCCGGATGTGCGGCTGGGCCGCACATGTCAGCCTGTCCGGAGTTTGAGGACACGCGCGAAGCGCGTCCCGGGGGTCTGGGGGCTCGCCCCCAGTTTCGGGAAGGGGCGGGACTGGGGCCATGCCCGCCGCAGGCGCACCGCCCGACCCGCACCCCACCCCCTCACCGCAGACCTGCCGCAGGAGCACCCGTGACCGACCACCATGCCGAGCAGCACGCGTGGCGCGAGACGGACGTCCAAGAGGCGCCCGCACCGGCCACCGGTGCCGCCGTCACGCCCGCCGACGCCGCCGACGCCGCCCGCCTCGTCTCCTTCGGGCTGCAGCCCAAACTGCTCCCCGCCCGCGACGCCGAGTACGCCGAACTTCTGCGCCGCTACCGCGAAGACGCCCCCTTCGCCCGGCTCGCGGACGCCGTCGCCACCGGCCTCGGCCTCGTCGTCCTCGAAGTCTCCACGCGTGCAGGAATGGCCGTCGCGGCCGGTGAGGACTCCGTCTTCGCCGTCCGCATGGGCGACTACGCCCGTCGCGCCTCCGCCGACTCCGCGGACCGCTTCCTGCACGGCCTGGCCCATCTCGCCGTCGCCGCCATGGCCTTCCCCCGCCCCGAGGACCTCGCCGACGACGGCTACATCGGCCGCATCACGGTCAACGGCGTCGACGCCTTCGTACGCCAGGCCTGTCGCCGCCTCGAAGAGCGCGCCGACGAGCAGGGCGAGAACACCGACCCGGCCACCGACGCGCCCGGCCTGGAAGCGGCCTGGCGGATCTACGCACGGCGCAGCGCCACCGGCGCCACCAAAGACGCCCGCCGCCTCGCCGGATCCACCACCGGCATCGTCGGCAAGGCCGTCGCCTTCCTCACCGACTCCGGATTCCTCCAGCGGACCGGCGACGACGCCGGAGGCGCGTACCGCACCACGGCCCGATACCAGCTGCAGGTACGCGACATGGCGGGCAGCGCGGCCATGGCCGAACTGCTCGAACTGGGCGTCGTACCGGTCAGCGACGGCAGCGCCACGCTCGTGCCGCCGACCGACGCGGACGACCTGGAGCTGACCGCCGACGCGGGCCTGCCCTTCCACGCCTGATCCCCCACCTGCCACTTACGAGAGTCCGCCGCCATGTACGAGCTGTCCCGGGTACGCCTCTACTCCATCGGGCCCGCCGGTGCGCGCTATGCCGACACCGTGCTCGACCTGCGCGGAGTCGGCGAGCCCGTACCCCACCCCGCCCCCACACAGGCGGAGTTCTTCGAGGATGAGCCGGTCGGCCCGCCGCGCCGCCCCGCGCCCGCCGGCGTGCTCTTCCTGGAGAACGGCGGCGGCAAGTCCGTACTGCTCAAGCTGATCTTCTCGGTGATGCTGCCCGGCCACCGCAACACACTCGGCGGCGCCAGCTCCGGCGTGCTCCGCAAGTTCCTGCTCGCCGACGACTGCGGACATGTCGCCCTGGAGTGGCAGCACACGCTCACCGGCGAACTGGTGGTGGTCGGCAAGGTCAGCGAGTGGCGGGGCCGTCAGGTCTCCAACGACCCGCGGAAGTTCGCGGAAGCCTGGTATTCCTTCCGGCCGGGCCCCGGGCTCAGCCTCGACTCGCTGCCGGTGGCCGAGTCGACCGCCGTCCGCACGCCCGTCGAGGGCGCGTCCGGCGCGCAGGGGCGCCGTCGCACGATGAAGGGCTTCCGGGACGCCATCACCGAGGCGGGCAAGGCGTATCCGCACCTCGACGTCTACTGGGAGGAGATCCACGACCGCTGGAACGCACACCTAGGCGAAGTGGGTCTCGACCCCGAACTGTTTCGCTACCAGCGGGAGATGAACGCCGACGAGGGCGAGGCGGCCGGCCTCTTCGCGGTCAAGAAGGACTCCGACTTCACCGACCTGCTGCTGCGTGCCGTCACCGACACACGCGACACGGACGGACTCGCCGACCTCGTCAGCAGCTTCGGCAACAAGCTCGGCCGCCGCGCCGAACTGACCGCTGAGCGCGACTTCACGGCCGGTTCGGTCGATCTGCTCGGCCGGATCGTGGAGGCGGCCGAGGCCCGGACCAGGGCCCGGGACATCCACGCAGGTGCCGAGCGCCGTACGCGTACGCTCGCCCGCCGGCTCTCCCTGCGGGCGGCCGAGGAGCGGGGGCGTACGGCCGACCTCGCCCAGCAGGTCACCGCCGCCGCCCACACCGTCACCGAGGCCGAGCAGGCGCGCAGCCGCAGTTCGCTGATCGCCGCCGAACTGGCCTACCGGCACGCATCGCTGGCACTGACCGTCGCCGAGAAGAGCGCCGCGGCGCAGCGCCGTGAGCTGACCGACGCGCGTACGCTGCACGCCGCCTGGCAGGCGGCCGAGGCCGTGCTGCGCCACCGCGCCGCAGGCGACCGCTCCGCGCGGGTCGCCGCCGCCATCCGCGAGGCCGAACGGGACGCGGCCCCCGCGCTCGCCGCCCGCGCCAAGGCCGCCGCCGACCTCGTCCGCGCACTGCACTCCGCGGCGGAGGACGGTGAGCGGGTGGCCAACGAGCAGGAGGAGCGCTCTGCGGCGCTCCAGGAGGCGGGCGAGGCCGCCCACCGCGACGCCACGGCCGCCGCCACCGAGGCACAGCGCGCCCGCAGCGAGATCGGCCATCTGCGACAGCGGCTGAGCGAGGTCGAGCAGGAGACGGCCGAGGCGGTCCGGGCGGGCTGGCTCGACGACACCGCACCCGACGCCGACCCGGCCAGGGCCGCGCTGGCGGCCAGCGACGCGGAGAAGACGGCGGTCGCGGCCTGGGACGTGGCACGCG
This sequence comes from Streptomyces sp. NPDC005408, assembly GCF_040606445.1. NCBI lineage: Bacteria > Bacillati > Actinomycetota > Actinomycetes > Kitasatosporales > Streptomycetaceae > Streptomyces > Streptomyces sp. NPDC005408. Next base: position 42,087 of record NZ_JBEXEX010000040.1, read on the forward strand.
AGGCCGGTCGCACGACGGCGGACCGCGCGAGGGAGGCGGCCGCTGCGGAGTCCCGAGCCGAACTGGCGGCGGCCCGCGCCTCGGACGCGGCGCTGGCCGCCGAGCATGCCTACGAGGCGGAGCGCCGCGCGGCCGACTCGATCGCCCAGGACGAGCGCCTCGCGGAACTGCTCAGCCTGCCGCCGGCGGTGCACGCGGCGGTGCCTTCGCCGCGGCGGGGCGCCGGTGCGGACGAGGCCTCGGGTGCTGCCGCGACGGCCCGCACGGCCGAGGACTCGTCGCAGAACGGGGGCAGCGCCCACGGCGGGTCCGACGACGGCCCGGCCGACGGGGCCGGCAGCCGCACCGTCGCCCACCCCCTGCGTACAGCCGAAGATCCCCTCACCGCCGAGGAGTTGGACCGCTACGCCGACGAGCTGCGCGAGCAGCTCGACCAGTACGTCGCCTCCGCCGAGCGCCAGCTCTTCGACCTGCGCACGGCTGCAGCCGACGACGCGCGCATCCTCGGCGCGCTCGGCGACGGCGGGCTGCTGCCCCCGGGGCCCGACGTCCTCGCGACCGTCGAGTACCTCGGCGAGCACGGCATTCCCGCCCTCCCCGGCTGGCGCTACCTCGCGCAGGCCGTCGACCCGGCCGACCACGCTGCGGTTCTCGCCGCGCGTCCGGAGCTGGTCGACGGTGTGGTCATCACCGATCCCGCCTCGCACGCCCGCGCCCGCGAAGTCCTCGCCGGTGCCGCGCTGTTGCCCCGCTCCGCCGTGGCGGTCGGCACGGCCGCCGCGCTGCTCGCGCCGGTGCCCGGACCGGGTACGGGCGGCAGTGGCGACGCGGACGTGTTCCTCGTACCGCCCAACCCGGCGATGCACGACGAGCACGCGGCGGACGAGGAGCGTCAGACGCTGCGGGCCCGCGCGACCGCACGCGACGAGGAGATCCGAGCCCTCGCGGCCCGGCTCGCGGGCGACCGTTCGCTCGCGGCCCGGCTCGGCTCGTGGCGTGCGGACTGCCCGCCCGGCATGCTCGCCGAGCTCGCACAGGGCGCGCAGAGCGCCCGTGCGGCAGCCCAGGAGGCGCAGGAGACGCTCGCCGAAGCCCGTACCGCACGCGCCGAGGCGGACGAGGCAGCCGCGGACGCCGCCCGGGTGCGCGACGAGCGCCAGGAGGCGGCGCAGCGCGCCCGCCGTGCCGCAGACGCTCTCGCGGGCCTGGCCTTCCGGCTCCGCGAGCGCGCGGGCTGGCAGGTGAAACTGCGTGAACTGGCGGACGACGCAGCCGAGTCCGAGGCCCGGGCCGCGACCTGCCTGGAGCGGGCCAAGGCCGCCGACGAGGACCGCCGTGCCGCCCAGCGGGCCGGGGACGACGCGCGCCGCACCGCCCGCGCACTGCGGGCCGAACGGGCGGAGATCGCCGGGGCTCCGGAGAATCTGCCGGAGGCCGATGCGGATGCCCCGCGCACCGCCCTTCCCGCTCTGCGGGAGGCCTACCGCGCCGCCTCCCAGCTGTACGAGAAGGTGGGCGTCGGCGCCGACCTCCGCGCCGAGCAGGCACGTGCGGAGAGCGACGAGAGCGCCGCCCTCGCGGAGCTCGACCGGCTCACCAACAAGGTCCGCACCCGTGCCGCCCAGCTCCTGGAGGGCACGGACGGCGCCGACGGGCCGTCCCGCCAGGCGGCGGCCGCACGCGCCGAGTCCCTCGTACAGATGCTGGAGTCGCGCGCTTCGGAGGCCAGCGAGAAGCTGGGCCGCCTGCGTGGCGAAGCCGAGCGCCTTGCCCCCGCCGACGGCGAGTCGCACACCGAGCTCCCCGACGACCTGGTCCCGGCCGACGCCGAGCAGGCGCAGGCTCTGCTGCGTACGGCGACGGCCGAACTGGCAGCGCGCACCGACGCGTTGGAGACGGCCCGTGCCGCGCACGCCGGTCTGCTCCAGGCCCACCGGGCCGCAGAGGACGCGGCCGGCGGCTTCGACGAGACCGCGGCGCTCCTGCGCGACCTGCTGAGGGAGCACCACGACGAGGAAGGCCAAGAACCCGAGGCGTACCCCGGCACCCTGGAGGAAGCACGTCACTCCGCCGCGGAGGCCCGCCGTTCACTGCGCGGCTGCGCCACCGACCTGTCCGCCGCCGAGGCGGCCGTGCGGGAAGCGAGCGACATCCTCGTACGGCATGCCAACTCCACCCGGTACGAGCAGGTACGCACTCCCGCGCGCCAGCAGATCCGGGAGCTGCCCGCTGCCGCGCTGCCCGAGCACGCGGCGAAGTGGGCGGAGGCCTTCGCGCCCCGGCTGCGCGTACTGACCGACGAGCTGGAGCAGTTGGAGCGCAACCGCGACACCATCGTCGACCGGCTGCGCGGCCTGGTGGACTCCGCGCTGACGACACTCCGCTCGGCACAGCGGCTCTCCCGGCTGCCCGAGGGGCTGGGCGAGTGGTCCGGCCAGGAGTTCCTGCGCATCCGCTTCGAGGAGCCGGACCAGGCGACGCTCGCCGAGCGGCTGGGCGAGGTCATCGACGAGGCGACGCGCGCGGCGGTGAAGAAGAACTCCGCAGCGGCCTACGGGGAGGGCCGCCGGGACGGAATGTCCTTGCTGCTGCGCGGTGTTCAGGCAGCGCTGCAGCCCAAGGGCATCGCCGTCGAAATCCTCAAGCCGGACGCCGTGCTGCGCGCCGAGCGGGTCCCTGTGGGGCAGATGGGCGACGTCTTCTCCGGCGGCCAGCTGCTCACCGCTGCCATCGCCCTCTACTGCACGATGGCCGCGCTGCGCAGCAACGACCGCGGCAGGGACAAGCACCGCCATGCGGGCACGCTCTTCCTGGACAATCCGATCGGCCGGGCCAACGCGACGTATCTGCTGGAACTGCAGCGGGCGGTCTCCGATGCGCTGGGTGTCCAGCTGCTCTATACGACAGGGCTGTTCGACACCACGGCCCTCGCCGAATTCCCGCTGGTCATCCGGCTGCGCAATGACGCGGATCTGCGCGCGGGCCTGAAATACATCAGCGTCGAAGAACATCTGCGCCCGGGCCTGCCGCAGCAGGACCCCTCGGGCGAGACGGTCCACGGCGAGATCACGGCAACGCGCATGTTCAAGCGAACCCCGGTCCCGGCGGAGCCGGTGGACTAGGGCCGGTCGTTCGGATCTTGCCGGGCCCTGATCGACCGGCCACGACCTGGGCGGTACGCGTTACGGGGGGGTCTGGGGCGAAGCCCGAGCAGGCCCCCCGTTCACGCCTCAGAATGCCGCCGCACCGGCCCCGCGTCGCCGTATTCTCGCGTTCTCGCGCGCCGCCGCCCGTGCCATCCGGCGCGCACGGCGGCGCTCACGCCGCAACCGGCGCGCCGTGCTGCTCGGCACCGACACCACCCCGTTGCGCTGGTTCCACACCTGACGGGTCACCCACACGTCCAGCACGGCCCAGGTCGCCACCACCGTGCTGCCCACGCTGCTGAGCACCATCGGAAAGGCCAGCCACGACCCGGCCAGCGTGCAGAGAAACGCGATCATCCCCTGAATCATCGTCAGCGACGCGATGATGACCGCGCGCACCGCTGCCGTGCGGACCGGATCGGCCATGCGCCGCCGCACCGCCGGTTCCTCCAGCCAGAGTTGCCGCGGGACATTCGCATAACTCGCCGCCCGAACCCCGCTGCGACGCTCGTCCGTGTCCATGGACCCTGTCACTCCCCACCTCTGTCCGACTTCAGGGTGGCTGCCCGGATTCCGCTGCTTTACTCCGGCCGCCGCAACGAATACGGACCGCAGCCGAACCGAATGCGACGTGCGCGCCGACCCGGCGAACCCCCGTGCCCCCGTACACAATGACGATTGACCAGGCCGGATGATTCCCGTGCCGTCGCGCGATGGAGCGAAGAATTCCAGCCATCTCCCGCCGTCCGAAAGATGACGTGCCGCCAGGTGTGGTCCGACACCGCCGGGAATGCCATCTCCCCGAATACCAGGACAACCCATGATCAACGCGTCTGTCGTAGGCCGAAAATCGTCCGGACGCGCCTTCGAGTTGTTTGTGTGACAGTAGTAGGCTCGCGCCGTTTGTTGCCGGAACACCACCCGCACCGGGCGGGGGTTGAGCAGGGGGAGGCCATGCGCTTTCGCGGGAAGTCCATCCGCCGGAAGATCGTGGCGTTGTTGCTGGTGCCGCTTGTCTCCCTGACCGCCCTCTGGGGCTTCGCCACCGTACTGACCGGTCAGGAGGCCAGCCAGCTCCTCGACGTCAACTCCGTGGTCGAGGAAGTCGGATATCCGGTGGCGGACGCGCTCGGCGACGTCCAGAAGGAGCGCCGCCAGACGCTCATCTACCTTGCGGACCGGCGGTCTTCCGACGCCCTGCCCGCTCTGCGCCGCCAGCGCCAGGCCACCGACAAGGCCGTCGCCAAGATCACGGCGAATATGGAGAAGGACGGCGTCCGCGAGGACATGCGCTCCGACACCCGCGAGGAACTGCGCTCGCTGGTCGAGGGCCTCGACGGACTGAGCGCCCTGCGCCGCTCGGTCGAGACGGGCACCATCTCCCGCAATCAGGCCCTGGACTTCTACAACCGGATCATCGATCCCGGCTTCAGCTTTCTGACGACGCTGCACGCCCTGAACGACGTGGAGCTGGAACGCGAGGCCCGCGCCCTCGTCGGCCTCGTCCGCGCCATGGAAATGCTCTCCCGCGAGGACGCCCTGATCGCCTCCTCGCTGACCACGGGCCAGATCACGGCCGACGAGATCCGCGCGCTCTCCGACTTCATCGCGAACCGCAAGCTGTACTACGAGACCAATCTCGAGGTCCTGCCCGCGAGCGAGCGTGAGATCTACGAGCAGTTCTGGCGCAGCCCCGAGACGGCACCCCTCCGCGATTCCGAGGAACGCCTGATCACCGTGGGCCCCACCAAGAAGGCGGGTGCCTCCGAAGCCGCACGATGGCAGGCCGCGGCCACTCCCGTCCTCGACGCACTCTCCCGCGAGGCCAAGGAAGCGGGCGTCCGCTACCAGGACCGCGTCAAGCCCGCCGCGTACAGCGTCCTCGTCAAGGCGGGCGTCGCAGGCGTCCTCGGCTTCCTCGCGCTGCTCGTCTCGGTCATCGTCTCCGTACGCATCGGCCGTGATCTCGTCCGCGACCTCTCCCGGCTCCGCAAGGAGGCCCACGAGGTCTCCGGCGTACGACTGCCCAGTGTGATGCGCCGTCTCGCCGCAGGTGAGCATGTGGACGTCGAGACCGAGGCACCGCGCCTGGAGTACGACAAGGACGAGGTCGGTCAGGCGGGCCAGGCGCTCAACACCCTTCAGCGGGCCGCCGTCGAGGCCGCTGTCCGGCAGGCCGACATGCGGCGCGGAGTCTCCGACGTCTTCGTCAACCTCGCCCGGCGCAACCAGGTTCTGCTGCACCGCCAGCTCACCCTCCTCGACACCATGGAGCGCCGCACCGAGGACACCGAGGAACTCGCCGACCTGTTCCGCCTGGACCACCTCACCACCCGTATGCGACGGCACGCCGAGGGACTGGTGATCCTCTCCGGCGCTGCCCCCTCCCGACAGTGGCGCAAGCCGATCCAGCTGATGGACGTCGTACGGGCCGCGGTCGCCGAGGTCGAGGACTACGAGCGCATCGAGGTCCGCCGGCTGCCGCGCATCGGCGTCGGCGGTCCCGCGGTCGCCGACCTCACACACTTGATCGCCGAACTCCTGGAGAACGCCACGGTGTTCTCGCCGCCGCACACCGGCGTTCAGGTGCACGGCGAACGGGTCGCCAACGGCTTCACTCTCGAAATCCACGACCGCGGGCTCGGCATGGCGCCCGAGGTGCTGCTCGACGCCAATCTGCGGCTCGCGGAGACTCCCGAGTTCGAACTCTCGGACACCGACAGGCTCGGCCTGTTCGTCGTCAGCCGGCTCGCCCAGCGCCAGAACGTCCGGGTCTCGCTGCAGCCTTCGCCGTACGGAGGGACCACCGCGGTCGTCTTCATCCCCGGGGCCCTGCTCACCGAGGCTCCCGAGACCCAGGGAACCGGCTTCCGCCTCGACCGCAAGAGCGAGAGCGCGGCCGGACGGCGTGGCAGTGACGGCAAGCTCTCCGCGCTCGCCAAGGTGCCCACCGGCCTGGGCGGTTCACCGCTGCTCGACGGACCCGTCGAACTCGAGGCCCCCGTCGGCTCGTTGGGCTTCGACGACCGGCCGGTGCGCGGCGGGATCGACTCCGTCGCCGACATCGAGGACACGGAGAGCGAGCGCGGCGGGATCTTCCGCGCGCGGGCACGCGACCGCCGGCGCGGGGCGCCCGACGAGCAGCACCAGCAGGCGCTGGACCAGACCCCCGAGAGCAGCTCCGGCCCGGTACCGCTGCCCCGGCGCAAGCCGCCGACCCTGGTCACCGACAACGGCCGCAGGGTGGACGAGCGGGGCCGCACCCATCCGGCTCCGGCCCCCGAGCCCGGGAGCGCCGCCTCCCAGCCCCCGCTCGCGCCGGCCCCCGAGCCCTGGCAGGCCGCAGCGCCGCGTCAGATCCCGGAGGCGGAGCCGCGCCAGGTCCCGGGGCCCCGCCATGCTCCGGAGCCGCGCCCCGCGCCCTGGCCCGCGCCCTCCCCGGCGGCACCTGCGCCCGCCCCGGGCGCACCCGCGCCGCAACAGACATCCCGGCCCGCCGCCGAACAGGCCCCGGCGCTCGACGGCCTGCCCCGTCGTGTCCGCCAGGCAAGCCTTGCCCCCCAGTTGAGGCAATCCGCCGCCGCGGAGCGGCAGTCGTCCGCCCCGGCCGCGGAAGATGACGCCGAGCGGGACGCGGAACAAGTACGCAGCCGTATGGCTTCCATGCAACGAGGCTGGCAGCGCGGCCGCCGCCAGAACGCCGAAGAGGCCGAGCACTCCGACCAGGCCGACGGCCCCGGCGAGACCGCACCACGAACGACACCTGAGGGGGACGGTCGATGACCGCACCGCACGTCGCACCATTCAACGCCACGGGGGCCAGGCCGACCACCCAGGGGGCGGGCGAGCTCAACTGGCTCCTCGACGAACTCGTCGACCGCGTCGCCAGCATCCGCAAGGCGCTCGTGCTCTCCGGCGACGGCCTGGCCACCGGCACATCCCGGGATCTCACCCGCGAGGACAGCGAGCATCTCGCGGCCGTCGCCTCCGGATTCCACAGCCTGGCCAAGGGAGTCGGCCGCCACTTCGAGGCGGGCAAGGTCCGTCAGACCGTCGTCGAGCTGGACGAAGCGTTCTTGTTCGTCACGGCGGCGGGCGACGGCAGCTGTCTCGCCGTGCTCACCGACGCGGACTCCGACGTCGGCCTGGTGGCGTACGAAATGACGCTCATGGTCAAGCGGGTCGGAGTCCACCTGTCCACCGCGCCACGGACCGGTCAGACCGCCGGAGGATGAGTGGCCGGCATGAGTGAATCGGCTCAGTACGCAACCGACCCGCACCACTTCTTCGATGCCGACGCAGGCCCCGTGGTCCGTCCGTACGCCATGACCCGCGGCCGGACGAGCAGTAAGACCCGCCACCGGCTCGACCTGATCGCCCTGGTCGTTCCGGAGCTTGCGGCCGACGACCCCGGCCGCGACCAACTGCTCTCGCCCGAGCATGTTGAGATCGTCGAGCGCTGCGGCAACACCCCTCAGTCGATCGCCGAACTCGCGGCCACCCTGGACCTCCCCGTCGGGGTCGTCCGCGTCCTGGTCGGCGACCTCGTCGAGGACGCCCTGGTGCATGTAACCCGTCCCGTTCCGCCGGCCGAGCTGCCGGATGTGAGCATTCTCCGCGAGGTGATCAATGGTCTTCGGGCGCTCTAGCCGCCGAAAGCCGCCCATCGAACCAGTCACGCTGAAACTCCTGGTGGCGGGTGGATTCGGCGTCGGCAAGACGACCCTGGTGGGCGCAGTCAGCGAGATCAGACCGCTGCGCACCGAGGAGACGCTCAGCGAGGCGGGCCGACCCGTCGACGACCTCGAGGGCGTGGAGAGCAAGAAGACCACGACCGTCGCGATGGACTTCGGGCGCATCACGCTCCGCGAGGACCTGGTGCTCTACATCTTCGGCACACCGGGTCAGGACCGCTTCTGGTTCCTCTGGGACGAGCTGGCACAGGGCGCGCTCGGCGCGGTCGTCCTCGCCGACACCCGGCGCCTGGAGGACTCCTTCGCGGCCATCGACTACTTCGAGCGCCGCGGCATTCCGTTCACGGTCGCAGTCAACTGCTTCGAGGGGTCGGGGCGTTTCCCCGGCGAGGCGGTGCGGTCGGCGCTCGATCTCGACCCCGAGGTGCCGCTGCTGATGTGCGACGCGCGTGAGCGGGAGTCCGTCAAGGAGGTGCTGGTGGCGGTGGTGGAGCATGCCCTGACCCGCGCCGACCGGCAGCGCGAGCACGCCACGACCTGAAGAGCGGTGTGACACGGCCCGTACCCCCACCGACTGGGGTACGGGCCGTGAGTCGTGGTGGCGTCAGGCGCCGTGTTCCTCCCAGCCGAAGCTGCGCTCCACCGCCTTGCGCCAGTTGCCGTACTCGCGCTCGCGCACCTCGGCCTCCATGTGCGGCGACCATTCCACGTCACGCTGCCAGTGAGCCTTGAGCTCGTCCGTGTCCGACCAGACTCCGGTCGCGAGCCCCGCCGCGTACGCGGCACCCAGACAGGTCGTCTCGGAGACCTTCGGCCGGATCACCGGGACCCCCAGCACATCCGCCTGATGCTGCATCAGCAGATTGTTGGCGGTCATGCCGCCGTCCACCTTGAGCGTGGTGATCTGCACGCCGGAGTCCTGGTACATCGCGTCGACGACCTCACGCGTCTGCCAGCTCGTCGCCTCAAGAACCGCGCGTGCCAGGTGCGCCTTGGTGACATACCTCGTCAGACCGGTGATGACACCGCGTGCGTCGGAGCGCCAGTACGGGGCGAAGAGCCCGGAGAAGGCGGGCACGATGTAGGCCCCGCCGTTGTCGTCCACGCTCGCCGCCAGCGTCTCGATCTCGTCGGCGCTGCGGATGATGCCGAGCTGGTCCCGGAACCACTGGACGAGTGCCCCGGTGATGGCGATCGAACCCTCCAGGCAGTACACCGGCGCCTCGTCGCCGATCTTGTAGCCCAGCGTGGTGATCAGCCCGCTCTTCGAGGGAACGGGCCGGCTGCCGGTGTTCAGCAGCAGGAAACTGCCAGTGCCGTAGGTGTTCTTGGCCGTTCCGGTGTCGTAGCACGCCTGTCCGAAGATCGCGGCCTGCTGGTCGCCGAGTGCGGACGCCACCGGCACACCGTCGAGCTGCCCGACAGCGCTCCCGTACACCTCGGCCGAGGACCTGATCTCCGGGAGTATCACCTGCGGCACATTCATCGCCGACAGGATCGCCGGATCCCATTCGAGGGTCTGCAGATTCATCAGCATCGTGCGTGACGCGTTGGTCACGTCGGTGACATGGACGCCGCCCTCGGTGCCACCCGTGAGATTCCAGATCAGCCAGGAGTCGATCGTGCCGAAGGCGATCTCGCCCCGCTCGGCCCGGCTGCGCAGCCCGGGCACGTTGTCGAGCAGCCAAGCCGCCTTGGGCCCGGAGAAGTAGCTGGCAAGCGGAAGCCCGGTGGCATCGCGGAAACGGTCCTGCCCGTCGGTGCCGCCCAGTTCGTTGCAGAGCGCGGAGGTACGGGTGTCCTGCCATACGATCGCGTTGTGCACCGGCTTGCCGGTCGCGCGGTCCCACAGGACCGTCGTCTCCCGCTGGTTGGTGATCCCGAGCGCGCTGAGCTGGTCGGCGCGCAGCCCCGCCTTGGCGATCGCCCCGGCCACCACGGCCTGCACCTTGGACCAGATCTCGGTGGCGTCGTGCTCCACCCAGCCGGGCCTGGGGAAGATCTGACGGTGTTCACGCTGGTCGACGGCGACGATCGCGCCGTCCTGGTTGAAGATGATGCAGCGGCTGGACGTGGTGCCCTGGTCGATTGCGGCGACGAACTTGTCCGTCATGACGTCCCCTTGTCAATGAGGCCCGAAGGAGGGCCTAGAAGGCTGCGTTGAAGATGAGACCGGCCAGCAGCCCGCCGATCACGGGTCCGGCCACCGGGACCCAGGCGTAACCCCAGTCCGATGTGCCCTTGTTGGGGATCGGCAGCAGCGCGTGGGTGATGCGCGGTCCGAGGTCGCGGGCCGGGTTGATGGCATAACCGGTCGGCCCGCCGAGCGAGAGACCGATGCCTACGACCAGCAGCGACACCAGAAGGATGGAGATGCCGGAGCCGTAGATGCCGGCGTCCTGCCCGGGTATCTGGCCGATGCCGATGCCGTCGTTCCTGCCGAAGGCGAGTATCGGCAGCACCAGGCCGATCGTCGCGATGATCTCGGTCGTCATGTTGGCCACGGGATTGCGGATCTCCGGAGCGGTGGAGAAGATCCCGAGCGTGGGCAGGGCGTTCTTCTCGTCCGCGTTGGCCTGGAACTGCGCGAAGTAGACGAGATAGGCGAGTACGGCGCCGAGGATCGCGCCGACCATCTGAGCCAGGATGTACAGCGGGACCTTGCTCCACTCCCCGGTGTCGACGGCGACTCCCAGCGTCACGGCCGGATTGAGATGACCGCCCGACAGCGGCGCGGCGGTGTACGCGCCCGCCAGCACGCCGAAGCCCCAGCCGAAGGCGATCACGATCCAGCCCGATGCCCTGGCCTTGGAGTGATGGAGGGTGACGGCGGCGCAGACGCCGGCGCCGAATAGGATGAGTATCGCGGTGCCGATGACCTCACCTAAGAAAATGTCTCCGTTGCTCATGGCGGCTCCTATGCCCTCGCCCGGGGCCCGGCCCCGGTCCTGCGTGCAGGGTGCGTGCTCCATGGCGTGCCATGGCTGCGGACGGGAGGCAGGGGAGTCCCGTACCCCGCCCGGCGTCCTTGACGAGCGTGGTGAGCGTGCCGAAGTGCGGCGATGCCGACGATGAGGCAGTGTTCACCGGCGTTACTGGGGCGTCAAGGTCGTTGACAGCAAGTGCAGTTCACGGCCGGTGCGTTGACACAGTAGCGGGGAACGTAAGGCAGCGGGAGCATGCCTTTCCGGCCCGGCTCAGACGCCATTCCGGCCGGGCTCAGCGGACGGCGACGACCGCCGAACCATGGCCGAACAGCCCCTGGTTCGCTGTGATTCCGGTGCGCGCGCCCGGCACCTGGCGCTCCCCGGCCGCGCCGCGCAGCTGCCAGGTCAGCTCACAGACCTGAGCGATGGCCTGGGCGGGTACGGCCTCGCCGAAGGACGCAAGACCGCCGCTGACGTTGACCGGAATACGCCCGCCCAGCGCGGTGGCACCCTCGCGCACCAGCTTGGCTCCCTCGCCCGTCCCGCACAGGCCGATGTCCTCGTACCACTCCAGCTCCAGGGCGGTGGAGAGGTCGTACACCTCGGCCAGCGAGAGGTCATCGGGCCCGATGCCCGCCTCCTCGTACGCGGCCCGGGCGATGGATGCCCGGAAGGTGTGCGGGAAGGGATCAACGGCGGCCGCCGAGTCGGTCGCGATGTCCGGGAGGTCGAGCATGGTCTTCGGATAGGTCGGGGTGACGGTGGAGACAGCTCGGATACGGACCGGATCGGCGGCCCCTCGCCGCCGTGCGAAGTCCATGCTCGACAAGACCAGAGCGGCGGCGCCGTCGGAGGTCGCGCAGATGTCGAGCAGCCGTAGCGGATCGGCGACGACCGCGGACGCGGCGACATCCTCGGCCGAAACGGTCTTGCGGTAGCGGGCGTTGGGGTTGAGCGCCCCGGCAGCCGCGTTCTTCACCTTGACCAGCGCGAAGTCCTCGGGGGAGTCGCCGTACAGGGCCATGCGGCGGCGTGCGTAGAGCCCGAAGTAGGCCGGGTTGGTGGCACCGAGCACCCGGAAGCGCACCCAGTCGGGATCGTCGGGCCGCTCGCCGCCGGCCGGGGCGAAGAAACCCTTCGGAGCCGAGTCCGCGCCCACCACGAGCACGACATCGGCCATGCCCGCCAGGATCTGGGAACGCGCGGTGTTGATCGCCTGCGCACCCGAGGCGCAGGCGGCGTAGACGCTGGTGACGCGTGCCCCTTGCCAGCCCAGCGCCTGCGCGAACGTCGCCCCCGCCACGTAACCGGGATACCCGCAGCGCATGGTGTCCGCGCCGACCACCGACTGCACTTGCCGCCAGTCGATCCCGGCGTCGGCGAGTGCGGCGCGGGCCGCGACCGTTCCGTACTGGACGAAACTGCGGCCCCACTTGCCCCAGGGGTGCATTCCGGCCCCGAGGACCGCCACATCGCCGGTCATGACGCCACCCCCACGGGCCGCCAGTGCCAGGTCGTCCAGACGGTTTCCGGGGTTTCGTCGAGCACGCCGGGCACAACCTCGACCTCCATCCCGACCGCGAGATCACCGACGGACACGCCCGGCACCGCCTGGCCGAGGACGACCATGCGCTCGGCCTCCAGCTCGACGGCGACGAGGGTGTACGGCTCCCAATCCGTGTCCGGGTCGGAGACATACGGCGCCGGGGGGCGGTAGCGCCCGTCCGTGTACGCCCACACCCGCCCCCGCTTGGACAGGGGCACCTCCGCCAACTCCCCGCACCCGCATGCAGGATTGCGGCAGAAGGAGTCCTCGCGCGGGAAGAAGACGGATGAACAGGCCGTACAGCGGGTGCCGAGCAGCCGGAAGTCCTCCTCACCGCTGTCGTGTGTGAACCATCCGGCCACCACGGGCGTGCGCGCCACGGTCCCTCCCCGGCCCAGCAATCTGACGGTACGTCAGAAGTGTGCCACGGGTCAGCGGTTCAGGGCGAGCCATTTGGCGGCGATCTCGGCCAGCTCACCGTCCCTGCCCGCCAGCATCATCCGGATCATCTGCAGGTCGCCGCGCAGTGACCAGGCCGGATGCCCGAAGGTCGCGGGATTGTTCTTCTCGATGAAGAAATGCGCGGGCCAGGCCGTCCCGTATCCGATGAGCGGCAGCGCGGCCGCATACCGTTTCCGGCCACGCGCCAGCCCGTACGCGCTGACCGCGAGACCGGTCAGTGTGCCGGTCAGATGCACCCAGCGGGTGACCGCCCTGGAGTGCATGGCGACGTAATACGGCCAGAATTCCTCGTACGAATCGAATGTCTGCTGCGTCATGTCCGCACCGTATTCCTTGAGCGGAGAACCGGATACGGCCGGGGCGCGTCCGACTTCAGTGAACGGGCGGCCGGAGCCTACGGGGGTGGTCCCGGCCGCCCGTTCTCACGCCGTCACCTCAGTGCCCGGCGACCGAGCGCCGGGCGACGGGGAAGTCGAAGAAGGTGTCCGGGAACGGCTCCGGCTTGAAGGTGAAGTGCCACCACTCCTCCGGCAGATTCACAAAACCCTCGGCGCCCAAAGTGCCCTTCAGGAGCGCCCGGTTGGCGCGCTGCTCGCCTTGGATTCGCGGGTCATCGGTATGAGACAGGGTGTCGAAGCAGTCGAATCCGGTCCCCATGTCGACGGAATTGTCAGGGAAGCGCTCCGACTTGGGCGCGAAGCACGGGACGAGAGACTCACCCGGGACATACGGCCTGGTCGGCAGGACCGGAAGCTTCACCACGGTGAGATCGACCGTACTGCCGCGGCTGTGCCCGGACTTCTCCGCGATGTAACCGTCCGCGAACAGCCTCGATTTGTCGACCTGTGGATAGAACTCCTCCTTCATGGCCGCGTCATCGAGATCCTTGGCCCACCGTACGAAGTGGTCGACGGCCCGCTGGGGGCGGTAGCAGTCGTACACCTTCAGCGAATAGCCCTGCCGCAGCAGCGTCAACTGCGCCCGGTGCAGGGCCTGAGCGGCGGGCCGGGTGACGATGCAGAGCGGCTGGCGATAGCCGTCGACGGGCTCACCGACGAAGTTGTGACGGGTTGTATAGCGCATCTCCTGGACGATCGTCGGGTCGACGGAGCGCAACGCCACGAACTCCTTGGGAGCCTTGGGCTCCGGCTCGGCCTGCGCCGCGGGGGCGGCGGTGACAGCTGTGACGGCGAAGAGCGCGGCGGCCGTCGCGACGAGGGTGCGGAAAGCGGAAGCGAGTCCTGTCATGCCCACACGCTCTACCAGTTCCCGGCATTGCGGGAAAGGGTGATCGGATACAGTCCGCGCGTGTCCATGGACTCCCACTGCGGCAACTGCGGGGCCCCGTACGGCTCCCCGACCGGCTGGCCCCGCACCTGCGCGACCTGCGGCGAGACGGCCTACCGCAACCCGCTGCCGGTCGCCGTCGCGCTGCTGCCCGCGTACGACGCCGAGGGCACGGGGCTCGTCGTCATCACCCGCACGATCGAACCGAGGCGCGGAGGGGTCGCGCTGCCGGGCGGCTATATCGACCACGGCGAGGACTGGCAGCAGGCGGTCGTACGGGAACTGTCGGAGGAGACGGGCATCGAGGCCCCCCGCGACGAGGTCCGTCTGGCGGACGCCCTCAGCGCCCCGGACGGCCACCTGCTCCTCTTCGGCCTGCTGCGCCCGCGCCCGGCGGCCGACCTACCCCGGCCGACCCCGACCCCGGAGACGACGGGCTGGCACCTGCTGCACGCCCCGACGGAACTGACGTTCCCGCTGCACACGATCGCGGCACGAAGGTGGTTCGAGGGCGCGTACGGGTAGTTGCCAAGTTCGGGCGTTGGTGGTTGCAGCCGGTGGGTGATCTCGCGGGCGAACCCTTCCCGCACCCCGGACGCCGGGCGGCGCGAGGCTGCCGCTTACGGGGTGCAGGGCGCGGCCCCTGCCTCATCCGCTCGGGGGTCTGGGGGCCTGCCCCCAGTTACGGGAAGGGGCGGGGTGGGGGAGAGCCCCCGCCCGAGCCACGGCCCCCCGGACCCCTAAGCCCCGCACGCCACGGCAGCGGCGCACCCCCAACACCCCCGCCCCGCGTCAGACCCGCACCCCTCACCCCGCCGCCAACCCCCTCACCCTCACCCTCCACCGCGGCGGCCCCGACCCGTCCCCCTTCTTCTGCTTCACCACGACCCGCCCGTCCACCAGCCGCGTCGTGTACCGCTCCACCTCCGCCTGCTCCCACCCGTCGCCCGCATCCGGGACCACCAGACCCCCACCCCTGCGGCCCTCCGCCGGCGCCCAGACCTCCAGCTCCATCGCGCCGTCCGCCCCCCGAACCGGGATCACCGCACCACCCCGCGCCAGTACCGGGATCCGCGACAGCGGAGCGTCCACCAGCACTTGCCCCGGGCCGTCGTACGCCTGCCCCGTCGCCGTGTCGTACCACCGCCCCCTCGGCAGCCGCACCGCCCGCCGGTCCGTCCCGCGTTCCAGCACCGGTGCCACCAGCAGCGCGTCACCCAGCAGGAACGCGTCCTCGCAGTCGCGCAGGACCCGGTCCTCCGGGCAGCCCCACCACAGCGGCCGCGCATACGGCGCCCCGGTCAGCCGCGCCAGGTGCGCGAGGGTGACGAAGTAGGGCCGCAGCCGCTCCCGTTCGGCGAGCGCAGCCCTCGCGTGCTCAAGGACCGTGGGCCCGAACTCCCACGGCTCCCTGCGCCCCGCGTCGATCGCCGCATGCGTACGGAACAGCGGCAGCTGCGCCCCCAGCTGGAACCAGCGCAGATACAGCTCGGGCGACGGACTGCCGTCGAAACCGCCCACATCGGGCCCGGAGTACGGCACCCCGCACAGCCCGAGCCCGAGCACCAGCGAGAGCGAGGCGCGCAGCCCCGGCCAGCCGGTGGACACGTCACCGGACCAGGTCCCTCCGTACCTCTGCATCCCCGCCCAGCCGGAGCGCGAGAAGAGGAACGGCCGCTCATCGGGACGCAGCCGCCGCAGCCCTTCGTACCCGGCACGGGCCATCGTGAGGCCGTACACATTGTGCGCCTCACGGTGATCACCGCCCTGCCCGTCCAGCGCGTGCCGGGCGGACCGCGGCAGGGTCATGTCGCCGAAGGGCGTGAAGGAGACGGGCTCGTTCATGTCGTGCCAGACGCCCGAGAAGCCCTGCGCCAGCCGCTCCTCGTACAGCTCCCCCCACCATTCGCGGGCCGCCGGATCGGTGAAGTCCGGATAGACGCACTCGCCGGGCCAGACGACACCCCGCACCTCATGGCCCGCCGCGTCCCGGACGAACACCCCCGCCGCCGCGCCGCTGTCGTACACGGCATTCCCGCGCTCCGCCTTCACCGCCGGGTCGACGATGGAGACCAGCCGCACCCCGTCGTCGCGCAGATCCTTCGCCATCCCCGGCAGATCGGGGAATTGCTCGCGGTCGACGGTGAAGACCTGATGCGCGTCGTAGTGGTCGATGTCGAGATGAACCGCGGACAGCGGCAGCTCGCGCTCCTGATAGCCCGCGACGATCCGCCGCACCTCGCGCTCGCTGCCGAACCCCCAACGGGCGTGCTGGGGACCGAGCGCCCAGGAAGGCGGCACCGCGGGCGCGCCCGTCAGCTGGGTCCAGCCGGCCAGCACGCGCGCGGGGGTGCCCACCACCACCCAGCAGCGCAGCGGCCCGCCGTCCATGCGCACCTCACTGGTGCCCGGCCGGTCGTGCCCGGAACCCGCGCCCTCCTCGCCCTCCCGGAGGGTGACGCGGCCGTCCCAGGAGTTGTCGTGGAAGGCCAGATGGGTGCCCGCGTCGGCCACCACCAGCTGGACCGGCATGGTGATGTACAGCGGGTCGTCCTCGGGCCCGAAGCTGCCCCTCGGGTCGGTGTTCCACAGCCGGTACGAGCCGTCGCGCAGCCGCGGCCCTGACGCCCGCCCGCCGAGCCCGAAGAAGCGCGCGTCCGCGGGCACTTCGGTCCGTTGCACCCACCGAGCGGGCCCGCCCCGCACCGGCTCCCACCAGCGCGGCGGCAGATCGCGGCGCAGTACGACACCGCCGGGCGTACGGATCTCCACGGCGCCGTTGCGGGAGACCTCGACAGTCACCCGCTCGGACACCACACGCCAGCCGCCGTCCTTGTCGGGCTCCAGCCCGGCCCGCGGATCCGGCTCGGGAGGTGCACCGGCGAGGGCGTACGAGGGCTCGGGCTCGGCGCCGTCCCAGCCCCAGAAGACCGCGCCGCCCGCCGCCACCCGGATCTGCAGCTGAGAACGGGCGAAACGGACGATCCCGCCCCCCGGCAGCGGCTCGGCCCCGGTCACAGGACCCGGCACCCTGGCCCGTTCCGCCCCTCTCGCAGGCAGCGCCCGAGCGTCGGTCCTGCGCTGCCGCCAGGCCGAGCGTGCCGCGCGCAGCCCCTGGACCGATCCGAAGATTCTCACCGAGCGCATCAGATTATGACCGTCCATGCAGCTCAGCCTGCCACCCGGCCGAGGGCGCGTGGGGTTTGTTCAACTCCCGTTCACCCGTGGTGGGAGCACATATTCCCTCGCTCGACCATGGGGGGAGAGCCCTGGTGCGATAGACGATCACATGGCATCGTCCGTGTCAGCCGCGTCACGCGCACACCCCGCTCGTGCGCGCGACACACGCACACACCGCGTAGAGCCACCCGGGAGCCGCCCCATGTCCTCAGCAGCGAACCCTGCCCCTCTGTGGCAGCCGGACGCCGACCGCATCGCCGCCGCCCGGATCACCCGCTTCCAGGCGTGGGCCGCAGAGCGCCACGGGGCCCCTGCCGAGGGCGGTTACGCGGCGCTGCACCGCTGGTCCGTCGACGAGCTCGAAACCTTCTGGCAAGCGATCGCCGAATGGTTCGACGTCCGCTTCTCCACTCCGTACGAGCGCGTGCTGGCCGATCGCGCCATGCCGGGCGCCCAGTGGTTCCCCGGCGCCACGCTCAACTACGCCGAGCATGCCCTGCGCGCCGCCGAGCAGCGCCCCCATGATCCGGCGCTGCTCCATGTGGACGAGACACATGAGCCGACCCCGATCAGCTGGTCCGAACTCCGCCGCCAGGTGGGTGCGCTCGCCGCCGAGCTGCGCGCCCTCGGCGTACGCCCCGGAGACAGGGTCAGCGGCTACCTCCCCAACATCCCGCAGGCCGTCACCGCCCTGCTCGCCACCGCGGCCGTCGGCGCTGTCTGGACGTCCTGCGCGCCCGACTTCGGCGCCCGCAGCGTTCTCGACCGCTTCCAGCAGGTCGAGCCGGTCGTCCTGTTCACGGTCGACGGCTACCGCTACGGCGGCAAGGATCACGACCGTACCGACACCGTCGCCGAACTCCGCCGCGAGCTTCCCACCCTGCGCGCGGTGATCCACATCCCGCTGCTCGGCACCGAGGCGCCCGAGGGCGCACTCGACTGGTCGGCCGTCACCTCGGGAGACGCCGAACCGGTCTTCGAGCAGGTCCCCTTCGACCACCCCCTGTGGGTCCTGTACTCCTCCGGCACGACCGGCCTGCCCAAGGCCATCGTCCAGTCGCAGGGCGGCATTCTGCTGGAGCACTTCAAGCAGCTCGGCCTGCACAACGACCTCGGCCCCGAGGACCGCTTCTTCTGGTACACCTCGACCGGCTGGATGATGTGGAACTTCCTCGTCTCCGGCCTGCTCACCGGAACGACGGTCGTCCTGTACGACGGCAGCCCGGGCTATCCCGACACCGGCGCCCAGTGGCGTATCGCCGAGCGCACCGAGGCCACCCTCTTCGGCACCTCCGCGGCGTACGTCATGGCCTGCCGCAAGGCCGAGGTGCACCCGTCCCGGGACTTCGACCTCTCCCGTATCAAGTGCGTCGCCACCACCGGCTCGCCGCTGCCGCCCGACGGCTTCCGCTGGCTGCACGACGAGGTGGCGGACGACCTGTGGATCGCCAGCGTCAGCGGCGGCACGGACGTCTGCAGCTGCTTCGCGGGCGCGGTGCCGACCCTGCCCGTACACATCGGCGAACTCCAGGCCGCGTGTCTCGGCACCGACCTACAGTCCTGGGACCCCCACGGCAAGCCGCTCATCGGCGAGGTCGGCGAACTGGTCGTCACCAACCCGATGCCGTCCATGCCGATCCGCTTCTGGAACGACCCCGACGGCAGCCGCTACCGCGACAGCTACTTCGAGATGTTCCCCGGTGTCTGGCGGCACGGCGACTGGATCACCATCACCGACCACGGCTCGGTCGTCATCCACGGCCGCTCCGACTCGACGCTCAACCGCCAGGGCGTACGGATGGGATCGGCCGACATCTACGAAGCCGTCGAACGCCTCCCTGAGATCCGCGAATCCCTGGTCATCGGCCTGGAGGAGCCCGACGGCGGTTACTGGATGCCGCTCTTCGTCCACCTCGTCGACGGCGCCGCCCTCGACGACGACCTGCGGTCGCGCATCAAGCGGACGATCCGCGAACAGCTCTCCCCGCGCCACGTCCCGGACGACATCATCGAGGTCCCCGGCGTCCCGCACACCCTCACGGGCAAGCGCATCGAGGTCCCGGTGAAACGCCTCCTCCAGGGCACCCCCCTCCCGAAGGCGGTCAACCCGGGCTCGGTCGACAACCTGGACCTGCTGCGCTTCTACGAGGACTTGGCGCGCACCCGCTCCTCGAGCCCCTCCGGAGACTGAGGTCCGGTCCGGGGCACATCCCCGGTCCACCCCCGTTGTCAGTGCCGTCGCTTACGGTGAGTCACCAGTAACCGACAGCTCTCAGGGGGAGAAATGGCATACGCGAAGCAGAACAGGCGACCCAAGCGCCCCAAGGCGCCCAGTCGTCAGCGCGCCAGGAACAGCGCATCCATGCGCCGCACCCTGCGCCGCGAAGTCCCCAGCACCGTAGGCCTCCTGGCCGACGAGCAGGACTTCGCGGCGATGCGCCAGTACCGCACCTTCACCTTCGACGACCACCCGAGTTACCTCCGCCAGATCGAGGCCCTGCTCAGAACCCTCGGCTCCCGCCAACTCCACACCACCGTCGCCCTCTTCGACCCCGAAGACTTCGCGGAGTACTGCACCGAAACGGGCCTCGACCCCGACGAGGCCGCGAGCCGCAGCCGCTACGTCGCGGCCATCGCGGGCGGCCGCGGGGCCACCCTGGCGTACACCGGACAGCCGGTCACCAGCCTGCTGCCCCAGCTCATCAACAAGGCCGTCCGCCAGGCCACTTGGGAGTACGCGACGATGCTCCTCGCCGACCTCGGTGACTGCGCCGACTGCGGCCAGGACATCGGCCGTGCCGCCTTCGACCGGGCATCCCGCACCCTGATGAGGATGCTCGAAGCGGCCGGACCGGGCAGACACCACCTGGTCTGCAGCATCCCCGCCCCAGACGAACAGCTCCTCGCCGTCCTCCACGCGGACGGAGCCGCCGACGCGCCCGCCCAGCTGGACGCGTCCGAGGGTGCGGAGTTCGTCACCGTCCTCGCGGCGGGCATCGCCCTCGAAACGCCCGGGGGAGTCGTTCTCCGTACGAGCGCCGACGGCACCCCCGACCGCCTCCACGGCTGGCGGCTCCACCAGGGCAGCCTCATCCCGCTCACCGCGGGCGAGGTCTTCAGCGCCTACTGCACCGATGCCTCCACCGGCGAGCCACTGTCCCCGGAGCCCGGCGTCGAATACTGCGCGGGCTTCACCATCCCCACAGACGACCCGGACAACCACCACTGAACGCCGAGGGGGCTTCCTGCCGTCCCCGGCAGGAAGCCCCCTCGATCACGGCCAACCCCACCGGCTATTCGCCGGAGAGCACCGCCTGCGCGGCAACCCGCGCCTCTTCGGCGGTGTCCGCGGCCCGCGCCGCGGCGGCAGCACGCTCGCACTGCGCGAGCGTGTACTTCGCCAGCGTCGCCCGGACATAAGGAATCGACGCGGCACCCATCGACAACGAGGTCACACCAAGGCCCGTGAGCACACAAGCGAGGAGCGGATCGGAGGCAGCCTCACCACAGACACCACAGCTCTTGCCCTCGGCCTTCGCGGCCTCGGCCGACAGCGCCACCAGATCCAGCAGCGCCGGCTGCCAAGGATCCTGCAGTCGCGACACCGCACCCACCTGACGGTCGGCGGCAAAGGTGTACTGCGCGAGGTCATTGGTGCCCAGTGACAGGAACTCCACCTCCTGCAGGATCGAGCGCGCCCGCAGCGCGGCGGACGGAATCTCCACCATCGCGCCGAACTTCGCCTGCAGCCCGGCCTCGCGGCACGCGTCCGCGAACGCCTTCGCGTCCGTACGGTCCGCCACCATCGGAGCCATGACCTCGAGGTACACCGGCAGTCCCTCGACGGCCTTGGACAGCGCCGTCAGCTGCGTACGCAGCACGTCCGGGTGGTCCAGCAGGCTGCGCAGCCCGCGCACACCCAGCGCAGGGTTCGGCTCGTCCGCCGGAGTCAGGAAGTCGAGCGGCTTGTCCGCACCGGCGTCCAGCACCCGCACGACCACCCGGCCCTCGGGAAAGGCCTCAAGCACCTTGCGGTAGGACTCGACCTGCTTCTCCTCCGACGGCGCCTGCTTGCTGTCGTCCAGGAAGAGGAACTCCGTACGGAACAGACCGACACCCTCGGCACCGGCCTCGACCGCGGCCGGAACATCGGCGGGCCCGCCGACATTGGCCAGCAGCGGCACCTTGTGCCCGTCGGACGTCGCACCGGGCCCACTGGAAGCAGCCAGCGCGGCCTTGCGCTCCGCCGCGGCCCTCTCCAGCCGACTCCGCTTCTCCTGGCTCGGCTCGACGAAGATCTCGCCGGTACTGCCGTCGACGGCGATGAGTGTGCCCTCGGCCAGCTCACACGCGCCCGGCAGCGCCACCACGGCCGGAACCCCGAGCGCCCGCGCGAGAATCGCGCTGTGGCTGGTCGGCCCGCCCTCCTCGGTGACAAAGCCGAGCACCAGCGCCGGGTCGAGCAGCGCGGTGTCCGCAGGCGCGAGATCCCGCGCGATCAGTACATACGGCTCGTCGCTGTCCGGCACACCGGGCATCGGCACACCCAGCAGCCGCGCCACAATCCGGTTCCGCACGTCGTCCAGGTCCGCCACACGCCCGGCCATGTACTCACCGGCACCCGCGAGCATCTCCCGGTACATGGCGAACGCGTCGTACACACCGCGCTCTGCCGTGCTGCCGACGGCGATACGGCGCTCCACGTCGGCCATGAGCTCCGGGTCCTGCGCCATCATGGCCTGTGCCTCGAGCACGGCCTGCGCCTCGCCGCCGGCCAGATTGCCCCGGGCAATCAGGTCGGCGGCAACCGCCTCCACGGCCTTGCGGGCGCGCCCCTGCTCGCGCTCCGCGTCCTCAGGCCGAATCTGCTTGGCCGGCGGCTCCAGAACCGCCGTACCCATGTGCCGGACCTCGCCGATCGCCACACCATGGCTCACACCGACGCCTCGCAGCGTTGTCTCCATTACACCCGTCTCCGATTGAGCGACGGCCAGTGCCGCCGCGATGGATGTCCGACCAGCCGTCACTACGGCTGCGGCGTCACTGCCAGCCGAAGAGCGAGTCGCCGGCCTTCACGTCGCCGTCCTCACGGAGGTCGGAGAGGGAGTCAACCGTGGCCTCGAGGGCCACGATGGGACAGATGGCGGACTTGCCGGCCTCTTCGACGGCCGACGGGTTCCAGCGCACCACAGCCTGCCCGCGCCGGACAGTGTCGCCCTTGTTTACGAGGAGCTCGAAGCCCTCGCCGTTGAGCTGGACGGTGTCGATGCCGAGATGCGTCAGTACACCGTGCCCCTGGTCGTCGACGACGACGAAGGCGTGCGGGTGCAGGGAGACAACGATGCCGTCTACGGGGGCGACGGCCTCCGACGGCTCACGGACGGGGTCAATAGCGGTACCCGGACCGACCATCGCACCGGAGAACACCGGATCCGGTACGGCGGCGAGTCCGATGGCCCGTCCGGCAAGAGGGGACGTCACTGTGGTCATGGAGCCTCCCAGGGGCGGAGATTCGTACGGCGTCGTCACTGCCTGTCCCGGACGACGCACTGTTCAGAAGGGTAAGTCATACGATGTCCTAGTTCCGCCTGAGACCTACCAGTTGGCGGACCTAGGGGCGCACCGGAAACGATTTGCCTCATCTCTCGGCGGGCGGTACTGTCGTACCCCTGCCTGACCCCAACGCGACATTGAGTCGGGGGTCGGCAGCACCTATCAAGCCGAGATACTAACTGGTCTAAACCTCTGCCTGCCCGCAGGGCGGTGGTCAGGAAGACCGAAAAAGCCTGATAGTGTCGGAAACACCGAAGGGAAGCGCCCGGAGGACCCCATGAAAAGGGTCTGAAGGAAGCGTCCGTTCCTTGAGAACTCAACAGCGTGCCAAAAGTCAACGCCAGATATGTTGATACCCCGACCTGTCTTTGGCAGGTTCGAGGTTC